>NZ_LATD01000003.1 GCF_000981895.1 Streptomyces odonnellii
CGTGCCGGGCCAGGCTCAGGACCATGGAATCTCCTCGTTTCCAGAGCACGGTGTTCTGCTTTGCGAGGCGTACCGGGGGAGCGGCCTCCGCCGACATCTCTGCACGGCGGAGGCTGCTCCCCGCCCCCCGTTTCCCCCTTGAGCGAGCCCCCGTGACCGTCGCCGGACGGAGCTTCTCGGGGCCCGCGACATCTAGTTCAGCGGTCGGCGCATTGTTCGGCAGGGCTGATCCGACGGCCGAACATTGGCTGGGCGCGATCTTTGCGGGGGCATGAAGGGTACGTAGGTTGGCGTCCGGGCGGGGGTGGCTGAGAGGGGCCGACGTGGCGGGACGTCGTGAAGTGCCAGTGGATCCGGCGGCGGGTCCGGTGCAGCGGTTCGCGTTCGAGTTGCGCAAGCTGCGCTCCGAGGCGGACGGAATGACCTACCGGGTGCTGGCGCAGCGGGCGGGGTATGGGATGACGACGTTGTCGCAGGCCGCCGCCGGCGAGCAGTTGCCGACGCTGCCGGTGGTCCTGGCGTACGTAGCGGCGTGCGGGGGTGATCCGGCGGAGTGGGAGGCTCGGTGGAGGCAGGCCGTGGACGAGGCCGCTGAATCGAGTTCGAAGGGCGGGGAGTCGCCGTACCGGGGGCTGGCGCGGTTCGAGCCCGGCGACAGCGGCTGGTTCTTCGGCCGCGACAGACTCACTGCCGACCTGTTGGACCTGATGCGCAGGCAGCGGTTCGCCGCGGTGTTCGGCCCGTCCGGCAGCGGCAAGTCCTCCTTGCTGCGCGCCGGCCTGATCCCTGCCCTGCAGCACACCCAGGACGTGGGCCTGCGCCCGGCCGCCATCCGCATCCTCACCCCCGGCCAGAACCCGGCACGCACCCACGCCCACGTACTCCAGTCCGGCAACGCCAAACCAGGCGAACCGCGCCCGGACACGTTCGTGGTCGTCGACCAGTTCGAGGAGATCTTCACGCTCTGCCAGGACCCCACCGAGCGCGCGCGCTTCTTGAACCTGCTCCTCGCCGCCCGCCAGAGCGAGAACGGTTTAAGGGTTCTCATCGCGGCGCGTGCCGACTTCTACAACCGCTGTGCGGAACACCGCGACCTGGCCGACGCGCTGCGTGACGCCAACCTGTTGGTCGGCCCGATGAGTCCGGCGGAGCTGCGCGAGTCCATCGTCAAACCGGCCGCGGCGGCCGGCCTGACCGTGGAGCGTGCTCTGACCTCACGCTTGATCAAGGAAGTAGCCGACGCCCCGGGCGGGCTGCCGCTGCTGTCGCACGTGCTGCTGGAGACTTGGCACCGCCGCCGCGGCAAAACCCTCACCATGGACGGATACGAAGCAGCCGGCGGTCTGGAGAGTGCGGTCGCCAGAACCGCGGAGGACGTCTACGGCCGCTTCACCCAAGCCCAGCAGGCAGCGGCCCGCCGCCTGCTGCTGCGACTGATCAACCCGGGCGACGGCACCCCCGACACCCGCAGACCCGCTCAGCCCGAGGAACTGCAGACCTCCGGCTGCCAGGAGACCGGGCCGGTTGTGGAGACATTCGTGCGGGCCCGGCTGCTCACCCTTGACGGCAGCACCGTCGAGATCGCCCACGAAGCCCTCATCACCGCCTGGCCCCGCCTGCACAACTGGATCGAGCAGGACCGCCAGCGACTGCGCGTCCACCGCCGGCTGACCGAGGACGCCATGGCCTGGGAGCGGCTGAGCCGGGATACCGGAGCGCTGTACCGTGGCGTGCGTCTGGAGCAGGCCGCCGGACTGGATCGCGACTCTCTGACGGCTGCGGAGCAGGCATTCCTCGATGCCGGCCTGACAGCGGCTACTGCCGAACGCGCGGCGGTCCGGCGCCGAGCACGGCTGAGACGTCAGGCGGTGGCACTGCTGAGTCTTCTGCTCGTGGTGGCCACTACGACCGCGATCTGGGCTGTGGGCGCGCAGCGAGCGGCGAACAAGCAGCGTGACGTCGCTCTGTCCCGGGAGCTGGCAGCCAGGAGCGATGCCCTTCAGGTGAAGCGGCCCGAGGAGGCAATGCTGCTGGCTCTCCAGGGCTTTCGACGGGCCCCGACCGTGGAGGCCCGCAGCAGTCTGATCAGCGCCTACAGCACGTACGGGGCCAATCAGCTCACCGGGCACGCCCAAAGCGTGCAGGCGGTGGCGTTCAGTCCTGACGGGCGCATCCTGGCGTCGGCGGGCGAAGATCACAGTGTGAAGCTGTGGGACACAGCATCAAGGCGGTTGATCGGCACGCTGAGCGGTCACACCGATACGGTGAATGCCCTGGCCTTCAGCCCCGACGGACACACCCTCGCCACCGCCGGCGCCGACCACGGCGTCAAACTGTGGAACCCCTCCACGCGGCAGGAAACAGCCACCCTCACCGGCCACACCAATGCTGTGAATGCCCTGGCCTTCAGTCCTGACGGACGCATCCTCGCGACCGCTGGCGGCGAGGGCACGATCAACCTGTGGCAGACGGCATCACGCCGCCCCATCGCCACCCTGTCCGGGCACACCCAAGCGGTCTTGGCGGTGGCGTTCTCGCCGGACGGACGCGGCCTGGCCACGGCCGGTGCCGACCGCACCGTCCGCCTGTGGCAGACGGCATCACGCCGTACCGTCGCCACCCTGTCCAGGCACACTGACGCCGTGCGCACGGTGGCTTTCTCACCGGACGGACATACCCTGGCCTCGGCCGGCGATGATTTTTCTATTCATCTGTGGAACGTTGCAGCCCAACCTAAGGCCTCGGTCCTGAACGGTCACAACAATTCCGTAGCGGCGGTGGCGTTCTCCCGAGACGGCCGCACGCTGGCATCAGCCAGCATCGACGGCACAGTCAGGTTATGGAACCCCACTACACAACGGACGACCGCCACCCTCGGCGGCAAGTCCGCTTTCTACAACGCTCTGGCATTCAGTCCCGACGACCGCGCTTTGGCCACTGCCGACGCTGACGGCACGGTCGGATTGTGGAACACCGTCAGCCACAAGGCTATCGACGAATTCAACAGCGGCGTATACACCGGCAGGGGAGCCTTCAGCCCCGATGGGCACACCCTGGCCACAGTCTCCGATGGCGGTGTCCGACTGTGGAATGTCGACCGGCGGCAGCAGACGGCGACGCTCACAGACCCCGATAGCTCAGCCTACGCCGTGGCCTTCAGTCCTGACGGCCACACCCTGGCTGCCACCAGCGCCGACGGCACCGTCCGGCTGTGGAACACGTCAAGTCACCGGCAGACTGCCGTTCTGAGGGGACATCAAAGCAGCGTGCTGGCGGCAGCCTTCAGCCCTGACGGCCGAATTCTGGCCACGGTCGGTTACGACCGCACCTTACGGCTGTGGAGCGTGGCAGAACAGCGCATCGTGGCCGTCCTCATCGGCCACACCGACGCCGTCTTCGCCGTAGCTTTCAACTCCGATGGCCAGACACTCGCCACCACTGGTGCCGACCGTACCGTCCGGCTGTGGGACCTCGACACCCGCCGGACCAGCGCAGTTCTCACCGGCCACAAAGACGCCGTCTACGCTGTGACATTCGCGCCTGACGGCCGCACACTCGCCACGGCGAGCGCCGACCGCACCGTCAAACTTTGGGACACGGCAGCCCACCACATGAAAGCCACCCTCGCTGACCACAGCGACGCCGTCTCCTCGGTCGTCTTCAAGGACAGCAACCACCTGATCACCGCAAGCCACGACCGGACCCTACGTCTGTGGAACGTCAGCGCACGACGCACCGAAGCCATTTTCCGCGGCCACACCGACAACGTCACAGGCCTGGCCATCAGCCCTGACGGCCGCACCCTCACCAGCAGCGTCAGTCGCTCCGCCCGCCGCAGCAACGGCGGCAGCGGCAGCGAGCTACGCCTATGGAACCTCGACACCGGAGAGATTGCCCAACGCATCTGTCAGGCCAGCAGCACCCACCACTGGCCCCAACTCCTGCACGACTCGCCGGTAGCAGGCACCTGCACGTAACGCGGCCGGCGCCCGGCATCTGCTTACGCTCTCACCAGCAACCGCACTATGACCGTGTTGGTGCCGGATGACGGGCTTGCTCACGCCCGAAGGGCGAACTCCGCATATTCCTCCCCTGGGACGCGAGCGAACGACTTCCTGGATCGGGCGCTGTGACTGGGGCGTTGAGTTGAGTTGCGAGTGGGCAGCCTCCAGGAACGCTTTCCGGGCGTCGTGAGTCTCTGGCCGGAGCTCTCCCAAAGGCACTGGGTGGCGGGGGTGGTACGGCTACTGTGGTGCCGGGATCCGGGAACTGGAGGTGTCCGGTCGACGCCTGGTCGTTAAGCCACGAGGAGCGCGTGCAGCTCTACCAGCTGCTGTTGGACGCGTATACCTCCAGAAGTGATCTTGAGAGGCTCTTCTACTTCCGGCTGAGTCAGAGTCTGGGCTCCATCGCGGGAGAGACGGACAATCACGACGATCTGGTGTTCAAGGTCATCCAGAACGCGGAACAGCACGGCTGGTTACGGGAACTGGTGCGGGCCGCTGTCGAACACCGGCCGGGCAAGGGACAGTTGGCGGAGTGGGCCGAGCTGCACATGCCGGGACGGTCGGCGCCCTCCGACGGTGCCCGGCTTCCGCGGCTGGCCTTCGATCTGCGGGAGATCCGCAGGATTGTCGAGGAGGCTGCGGCCGGTCCCGCCAACCTGGCGTTCGAGTCGGTGGTGATCCACGACGACGTCGTGCACCTCTGCCTCCGCGATCAGGACGCGTCGCGCAACTATCTCGTCCGCGTCCACGGACCGGTCCTCGACATGGAGGCCTCGGCGGGGCGATTCGCCGAGGAGGTGCGCCGGGCGCGGCAAGCCGCGGAGCATTACCGGGTTGCCAACCTCCTGAGCGCCGGGCTGACTGCGGACGGACACCCCTACCTCGTGCAGGACATCGGGCACGCGGACATCCTTCGGCCGTCTCCGCTGGGGGTGACCGAGGTGATCGACATCGGGGCGAAGCTCGCCGACGCGCTGACCGTCGCGCACAATCGCGGCGCCGCCTATGGGCCCATCGATCCATCGCACATCGTCCTCGCCGCGGACGGTGAGCCGTTGCTCGCCTTCCCCGCGCTACCGATGTTCGCGTCGGCGGAGGCATCGCCCGCGACACCGGACAGGGACGTCAGCGGCCTCTGTGCAACCTTGCTGGCCCTGCTGACCAACGGGCCCGTGGAGGGCGCGCGGGCCACGGGGAACATACGGGTGGCCACGCCCGGTGCTGCGTCAGCCGACGAGATCCGGATGGAGGAGAAGCTCCGCGAGATCTGCGCGGCCGGGGCGGAGGGCAGGCTGATCGCCGCGGCGGTCCGGGACCGGCTGGAGACGGTGAAGCGTGACTCTGTGGCCGCGAGTCGCGCGTCGCGCGTGCTGGCGCGAATGCCCGCGAGCACGGCCGATCGACTCACCGAGAGCGAGGTGGTCTTCTCTCCGCTCCCGCGCGCAACCGCGTCAGCTGGTCCGCCCATACCGTCCGCCAGGCCTCAGCCGCCTCAGCGAGGTAGGGGTCGTCCGCCGGACGCAGTGTGACGTCGCCGGCCTCGTCGGTCACCGAGGTCACGGTCCATGTCCGGCCGCACCCGCGCGGGGGCTCGCCGGGCTGCCCCACGTGCTCCCGGCCACAGGCGCAGGTCAGGGCGACGGTGAGGACGGACGGGCCGGCCGTCGGGATACCCCCGCCCTCGAACGTGGTCCCGGTGAGCCGTACCACCGCTGTAGCGGTGTGACGGCAAGCCGGGCATGGCCCGTCCAGTCGCAGGGTCGACCCGACCCGGCGACCATGCCACGCCGCCAACTGCGTTGCCGATACCGGAATCCATTCCAACGAGTGGACCATCCCGCTCATATCCCGCCTCTCCCACGGCTGCCCCTTACGGTCGCCATGGCCCGCGCGTGCATCCAGAGCACCCATGCCCGGCCGCACGCACGGTCATCCCACCTGACACCGGGCCACGGCCCCAGTGCCAGGTCAGATGACCAACTCCCCCGCATCGCGGGACTTTCGGTGGGCGACCGACTGCACCTGCAAATAGAATTCACCGACCCGCTCGCCCAAGCAGACGCCGAAGGTCCACCGCCAGAACACAGCCCGGGAACGACTCAAGCGCGCCAATCTCATCGCGACCAAAGTCCGAGCCGAACAGCGGCTGCGCGACCTGGTCGACTTTCCGAGCGGCTGGAGCAGACCGGCCTTGCCCGGGCCGAATCCCCGCCCTGATGGGCCCGGGTCCTCGGCCCAGTCCCCACTGTGGGAACCGACTTTCGCGAACAGCCGGAACTTGAGTCCCGCCTGCGCGAGATCGACGATGCCCTCGCGGCACACCCAGACCGCGACAGCCCTCTGGTCCCGGGGAATCACGAACTCAAGCGATCCACAGCGATCCTCGAAGAAGCCGTACGCGGCCTGATGGTCGGCGAATTGGTCGCCGACATGAGGTAATAATCATGCCCTGGTCGGCGCTTGATTCCTACGGGTAGACGGCAGCGGCCAACTCCCCTGGTCGTCACCGCCAAGTCCAGTCCGTAACACGGGGTCCACACTCACAACCGATCTGAGCATCCGTCGGCCGATCGGCCTCGCCCTTCCCTTCGTGCCGAACCGGCTACCCACTCCCCAGTCAGAGTCTTCGATGAACGTTCCCATCCCCGACGCCTACGAATGTACGGAGCCGAAGCCTCTCTTGATTCCTGCCATCAACTCGACGGCCGACCTGCTGGGTTGGTGGCTCGGAAACGTGCGGCATCGGTTCGGCGACGACAACGCCCGCCCCAACGCCCTGATGTTCCCCCAGCGAGCGCCGCACCCCCTGAGGGGCTTCTGCGGACGTGTTGGAAAGGACGCCTCACGGTCGGTGACACCCGGAACCAGGCGCTGCGGAACCCGGTCAATCCCACTGCCATCCCCCACGGTCAACCGACGGTCGCGGCTTCGCCGGGCGGCCCTGAATGAACTCCCCAACCTGCTCTCGCAATTGCCTCTCGCGCTCTGGGTAGTGCACGAAGAAGAAACCATCACCCCGCCGCAGCCATTTCGTGGTCAAGAGCGGTCATCTGGTCAGCCCAGGCACCTGTGCAGAGGCGGCAGTTCACCGTCTGTGTCACCGGGGGAAACAACTCTAGGTTCCGATCAGCCGCAGACCCTGCCGACCTGCCCGGGCCCACAGCCAGCCATCGCCGCAGGCCCAGATGCCGGGTCAAAGCCGCTGCGCCCAGACAACGATGAGACTGACGGCAGCGGTTCCGGCTCCGTAGCAGGCACCGCGGAACACGTTGCTGGCGACGGCCCGCCGCTACGGGACCGTCCAGCGGATGAGACGGTGCGTCAGGCAGTCTTCAGCCCTCCAGTCGGTGCACTGACTCCGATGCCGCTGGTCCGTACGTAGCGGGCGACCGCCTCAAGGCCCTCGTTGAACGCTGCGTCGGGGGCGCGGAGTCGGCTATGAAGTGGGTCAGTTGGTGGTACCAGTGCTGGGACGCCTTACTCTCACCAAGCGTCAGACACACCCCGGAAGCCTCCGACCAGTCGGTCTGGTAACAAATGGACGCAGGCGTGGCCTGGGCAGGTGATCCGATAGCGCTGCCGTGGGGAGGGGGTTGTATCGGTCCTTGTGAGCCCTCGCTGTACTTGTTTGGGATACCCGGGCGGTTCTGCCAGCGGCAGAACCGCGGCCGGGCCGGGCTCGACGATCAGTACAGTCCAGACTCATGACACCGATTACGACGCGTATGGTCGAGTATCCGGCCGACGGTTTGACGATGATTGGGCACCTCGCGCTCCCGGCCGGTGTCGACCGCCGGCCCGCGGTGCTGCTCGGACCAGAGGGCATGGGGCTCAGCGACGTCGAGCGCCGCAGGGCCGATGCTCTCGCCGAGCTGGGATATGTGGCGCTGGCCTTCGACCTTCACGGCGGGCGCTACTTGGGTGATCCCGAGGAGATGCTGGCCCGTTGCATGCCGCTGCTCGCTGATCCCGACCGGATGCGGGGCATCGGTCATGCGGCGCTCGACGTGTTGCGCGCCGAACCGCGGACCGACCCCGACCGGATAGCCGCCGTCGGCTACGGCACCGGGGGCGCCGTCGGGCTGGAACTCGGGCGCGGCGGCGTCAGCTTGCGCGCGATCGGGACAGTCAACGGACTGACCACGGGCCGACCGGGCGAGGCGGCGCGCATTCGCTGCCCGGTGTGGGCCGGGGTCGGGTCGGAAGACCCGATCATGCCGCCCGCGCAACGGAACGCGTTCACCGCTGAGATGCAGGCCGCGGGCGTCGACTGGCGCCTCGCGGTCTACGGCGGCGCCTTGCACGCCTTCCACCACCCGCCGGTCGGCCACCCCGTGGTCCCCGGCGTCGGCTACCACCCACGACACGCGCAGCGAGCCTGGCGCGACGTCGTCGACCTGCTCACCGAATGCCTGCCCGTGACGGAGGACCTGGGTGTATGACCCGGGCAAACATACTGACACCAGGCCTGGTCGGCGTCGGGCACTGACAGTCCCCTCCCCTCAAGTCCGCACAGCAGAACCACATTCGGGCAGATCCTGGATTGCGGAGACATATGCACAACTGCCCCAGTAAGTGCCGATTTTACTGCGGCAGAGCCCCTAGCGTGATCATTGCGACCTGCGGCGGGACATTCCGGCCGCCGGGGCGAGGTGTACGCATTTACTGCGGCAGTGCCGCAAGGGCGGGGCGGGCGTGACGACCGAACCAGTGACCGGACTCGGAAGCGGCGGCGCGCTTCGGCTGCCGCGCGCCTGGGTCGTGCCGCTGTCTGCCCCGCCGGCGACGTACACCACGGCGGTCGACCGGTATTTGACAGGTGCGGTCATCGCGAATTCCTCCGCGCGGATCTACCGGATCTCGCTGACGACATGAGGATGGATGCTCAACCGCGAGCCCGCGCCGACCGGGCCCGCCCGCCGGGGCGCGAAGCCACCCGTCTTCCCTATCGCCGGAATCGACGACCCGGCACTGCCCGAGACACTGGCCGAACTGGCGGCAGCGCGGGCGGACGAGTCGGGGCGACGCACACGTGCGCCAGCACTTCCTCAACGGCCTCGTAGGCGTCCGACATCCGGCTGCCGCAGGTGCTGACCGCATCCAGCTGATCAATCAGCAACAGCGTCGGGCCTCCGTCCGCGACGCCGGCCAGCAGCACCGCCGACGAGTTGACGGTACCGGTTGATCTTCTGGGCTCGGCTGCCCCGCGGCGGACGTTCCGCTGGTACGAGGGCACAAGCACTATTCCGGCGCCTACGGGGCGGCGACTACGCAGAATCACTTGATCTGCGAGTCGCGTCTGGAGCTTGGGCGGGTGTTGTTCGCCGATTTCGATCTCTTGGTGCATGGCGTCGTGGCCCGGCCGTTTCTATTGAAGCTATTGAAGGTCGCGGTCAAGGCCAGGTCCGCAAGCACATCCCGGCTACCTACTGCTCACCGAGAACGGCCCGGTGGTGGTGACTGTCAAGCCGCATCGACGGCTGCCCGGCCCGGTGGTGGCGTTGGTGTTCGTGTGGGCCGGGCAGGTCGTCGAGGCGCGTGACGGGTGCTCAGCGTCTCGTCTCGTATCTGGTCAGGATCACGCCGCCGGGAAGTGTCCGTGTCTCCAGCAGGTTCAGGTTCACCCAGTTGTCCAGGGCGGTGAAGAACGGTGTGCCGCCGCCGACCAGCACCGGGGCGGTGGCCAGTACATACTCGTCGATCAGCCCGGCCCGCATGGCCGCCCCGGCGAGCGTCGCGCCGCCGATGTCCATCGGGCCGCCGTCCTCAGCCTTGAGCCGGGTGATCTCGGCGACCGCGTCGCCGGTGACCAGGCGGGTGTTCCAGTCGACCTTGTCGACCGTCGAGGAGAACACCACCTTCGGCATGTCCCGCCAGCGGCGCGCGAATTCGGTGTGCGCCGGGGTGGCGCCCGGCTGCTGGTCGGCGGTGGGCCAGTGGGAGCTCATCGTCTGCCACAGCTTGCGCCCGTACAGCGACAGGTCGGTCGCCTGCAACTGATCGGACCAGAACTGGAACAGCTCATCGCTCGGCAGCCCGCCCCAGCCGATGTCGTCGCCGGGCGCGGCGATGTAGCCGTCCAGGGTCAGGTTCATGCCGTAGATCAGTTTCCGCATGGCGCCAGCCTTCCGTGAGTCGGTCTCACACGTACAGACCGGCGCGGCGCGGGAAACTCATCGGTACGCGATGCGGCTCTGCGCGTCGGCGACGTGTTCCTGAAGGTGGACGCCGATCAGGCGCGCATCGACGCCGCAGGCCAAAGCCGTACCCGGTGCCACGCCGGGCGAAGTCAGGAGGCCTACGACCTTCAGCACAGACACTTCTCGCTTGCCCGCAGTGACAGTTGATGACACGCACCGGGCGACGCATCCCCGCAGCGCTCACCATCGGCAACCGTACGTCCGTCTCTGCCGTGCCCGGTCCGGGTAGGCGGAACGCTTCGGGGAAGCGCGGGAGTAGCCGGGCGAGGCTGGAGAGCCGATCGACTGGCGGCTGAGGGGGCATTGACATCATTCGCGAAGTGCCCGACGCGGCGTCGCCTGGTGTGACCGTCAGGAGAACACGGCCACACCAGGCGACCACGGACTCATCGCGAGGCGAGAGCCGGGTACAGAGCCGTGACGGGCTGGGAGATCGCGGCGTGCACCTTGTTGGTCATCTCGTCGGTTATCACCTCATGCTCGCCGGCTTCGAGCGCGTCGTAGATGGCAGCGACGACGTCAGCCGGCTTGTTCATGCCGGACCTGTCGGCGTCGGCCTGCATCGGCGTGTCGGTTGCGCCCAGGTAGGCCCCCAACACCTGGACGCCTTCAGGTTCCAGCTCCAGCCGGAAGGCGTTCGTCGCCATCCACAGTCCCGCCTTGGAGACGCTGTGCGCCTTCCCGACGGCGAACCAGCTGAGGACAGAGCCCACGTTGAGCAGTGAGCCCTTGGCCGAGCGGAGCGCGGGCGCGAAGGCGCGGGTCAGCCGGATCGGGCCGAGCAGGTTGGTCTCGATGTTTGCTGTGATGTCGTCGAACGGGGCGGTCAGCAAGTCCCCGCGCGGGAAGATGGCCGCGTTGTTCACCAGGATCGTGGTGTCGTCGGCCTGGCTCAGGACCCGATCGACCGAGTCGGGGTCGGTCACGTCCAGTGGCAACGGCACGACGCGGCCGTCACCCCACTCCTTGGGCCTGCGCGCCGTCGCATACACACGGCGGGCACCCCGATCGAGGGCGGCCTTGACGAACTCGGCACCGAGCCCGCCGTTGGCACCCGTCACCAAAACAGTCGCATCCTTCAGAGATGTCATTCTTCGGTTCCTTCCTAGCAATAGAGCTGAGCAGGTCAGCACCACGCCACGTGGTTCTCTTCAACGGCGTGCGAGGCAAGCCGACTCCGGCGATCCCATCGACCAGCGCCACGACTGCGGCAGCGATGCCGAATTCGACCACCGGGGAGATCACTCCGATGACGTCGGCAAGCGCCGCGGCGGTCACGCGGATACCCGCCGCGAGACAGGCGACGGCACAGGTCGCACGACGAACAGTCCTGCGCGTACGTGCGCCCTCACCACGAGGACGAGCCCAGCGGTCTGAACGTCCGCTCCCCCGCCGACACCCCCGACAGGGGGTAGCCCGCCACGGATATTTACATCAGTCACAGAACCAGGGACATCAGTCACCGTAGCAAATGATGGATCGGTGACCAAACCAAGCAGTAAACTTCCATGTATGGCACTGGGCACCGGCTATCAGAATCAGGACTGTTCGATCGCGCGATCACTTGAGGTCGTGGGCGAACGCTGGACCCTGCTGATCATTTGCAGCCTCTTCTACGGGATGCGCCGCTACACCGACATCCGCAAACGCATAGGGGTCTCGCCTGCGGTCCTCACCCAGCGCCTCAATCGGCTGGTCGAGGAAGACGTCGTGGCCCGTGTCCCTGGAATCGGAGCACACGACGAGTACGAGCTGACCCCCAAGGGCGAAGAACTCTGGCCCGTGCTCTCCGGCTTGGCGCAGTGGGGCAACGAGCACTACGTGAAGCCCGAGGAGCGTCAGATCCTCACCCATCACCAGTGCGGCACGATCCTCGACGGCACGGGCCTGTGCGCGCGCTGCAAGATCGTCCCCGCCGCCCGCGATGTCGTTCGGCAGCCGCGGCCGGTCGACATCGAGTCCGATCGCGCCAGTGTGCGGGCCCGGGGGCCGCGCCCGCACCGTCTGCTCGAACCGCTCAAGCCCTGAGCGGGCGGGCCGACGGCTTGCTGGGCGTCGCCGCCCGGTCCCTTTCACCCTGCTTGCGTCCGACGTAGCGCGAGCCGCCGCCGCCGGGGATGTTCCCGAGCTTCTTCACGTCGACGTGTACGAGCGGCCCTGGGCACGGGTGCTCGTAGCGGCGGATCGGCTCACTGGTCCGGCGGATCGGCTCACTGGTCGCGCGGTCGACATGCGACAGCCGGTTGAATCGTGGAGCGGCAGGGATGCGATGCACAGCCGACGGCGCGATCCCGAGCCGGGTCGCGAGCCGAATCGGGCATCCCCGTAACCGAATTCGGGGGCTGCCGCCTCGTTTGGTACCGCCTCGCTCGTCTTGCTCGGCGAGGGTTTCGGACGTGACGAGCGGTCGTCCATGGGCTCGCCCGGCGGGACAGCGGTCGGCCCACCGCTTCACGGTAGGCCGGGAAACCCGGAACCGAGCACCAACCTCGCTGGCCGGCCACCCCGCCCTCTAGAAGGGTCGTGCGCCCTTCAGGCGGTGGCGCGGAATGAGTGCGGCGTTGCGGTGCGGCACGGCAAGACCCTTCCTGGGCCGTGGGGCGCAGGAAGGGCCAGCGGGTTGTGTTCAGGGTTCGAGCAGGGGCCCGAGGGTGTGGGCGAACTCTGCGGGCTCGGCGCTTGCGCCGAGGTGGTTGCCGGGCATGTCGATCAGAGGTAGCTGCAGGAGTTCAGCGAGTGCTTGGGTTGCCCGGCGCGCCATCTGGTGATGGCTCAGCGAGCCGGCGCACAGCGTCACTGAAACGCGACGGACGGCCTCGATGTCGGGGACGTAGAAGACCGTGGGGCCGGCCATCCGCCCCAGAAAGTAGCGGTTCTTGTCGAGTTCCTCGGCCGGTAGCCCGGGCAGCGCCATATGAACGGGAGGCGTCTGGTCCGGCCCCGTGTGGTGGGCAGCGCCGCTGCAAAGAACTCCTGCACCGCCCGCTGAGGATCAGCATCCGCGGCTTTGAACGCTGCCGCGGCTCGGGCCGCCAGGTCCGCGTCATCCAGGAGATACACAAGGGGCGGCTCATGCAAAACAGCCCGGCCGACCACGTCAGGATGCCGCTTGCACAGCTCCGGCAGCGTCACGGCACCACCACTGGTACCGACAAACAGGGCGGGCCTTCCGGTGAACCTGTCGACAAGCGCAGCAGGTCCTCAGCAAGGACCTCGAGCGTTGGCGCAGCCATCCCCGGGACCGCGGCGGCTGGCACCGATACCACGTGGAGCGTGGGTGACGACGGTAAACCGGCCTGCGAGCTCATTCGCCAGCGCTGCGAAACCGACCCGCCCAGCCGGCGCGCCGACGAGGAACAGCAATGGCCCCTCACCCTGGGCACCGAAGGCAATCGTGCAGTCCGGTCGGTCGAGAAGGTCCACCGAACTCGTGATCCGGTCATTGAAGTCCGCGATCTTCCGAGTGATCACATCGAGCGCACGGTCCAGTTCCTCGCGCCTGTCGTGGACGCGACGGCGATGAGCCGTCAGCAACTCCACTCGTAGCCTGGCCGGATCAGGCACCTTGTCGTCGGCGCCTGTGAACTGCGCGATATCGGCCAGTGGCATCCCCGTCTCACGGAGATGAACCAGCATCCGGATCAGCTCGACGTCGGCCGTCGTGTATTGGCGCCACCCTGCGCTGTCGCGCCGTGGAGACGGTACGACCCCCTGACGTTCGAAGTACCGCAGCGTGTCGGGCGCCAGACCGATCCACGCCGAGACCTCCGCGATACCGAACAGCCCATCTGCTTCGCTCATGCCTCAAGCCTCGCCCCTGGACCTCGGTACAGGTCAAGCAATCGTCAACCGACCGCGGCTCAGACAAATCAACCTGTCCGACCAGTACAGCCAGTGCTGTGACCAGGGACGTTCACCGGGGTGAGGTTGTGGTGGAGGATGTCGCGGGCTGGTCGCCGGGCTTGCTTCGAAATCGTTGGACCCCTTTCGGGTCAGTCAGCGAGCATCCGCACGTGACAGATGAAGCCGATCACAGGCGGCCGCTCACGCGGAGCCCGAAACGTGTCCGTTTTGTCGAGCTGTCCGGCGGGGCGATGTCCGCTTTGCTGGCCGGAGACTTGTCCGGAGCCAGCAGGATGGCCGGAGTTTCCCTGACTGAGTACTTCGTGACCGACAAAGCACGGTGGCTGTGGCAGTTCCGGCTCGACCAGATGGCCGCCGATCCCGGCCATGCGCGGTGGATGATGCGGCAGGCGGTCGTCGGCGACAAGGGTCTCGTCGTCGGACATGCCGGGTTCCACGGACCGCCCGATGAGGCCGGCATGGTCGAGATCGGCTACTCCGTCGCTCCCGACTTCCGTCGCCAGGGATATGCCCGGTCCACGCTGATCGAGTTGCTCCGCCGGGCAGCAGTGGAACCCGCGGTCAGGACCGTGCGAGCAACAATCAGCCCCGACAACGTGGCATCCCTTGCGACGATCTCGGGCTTCGGCTTCGTTGAGGTCGGAGAGCAATGGGATGAAGAGGACGGTCTCGAACTCGTCTTTGAGGTCCCTGCCTGCCGGGTTCCACCCGCCTGATGGGAAGGTTCGCGGCAGAACGCTGAACCGTGCCCCGAGCGTCCGGCGCGGTGGTCAGGCCGCGGCAGCTAAGGGTTGTCCCGTAATCGCTGGTGGGTCAGCGCGCGGCGTCAGATGCGGTGCATCGCAAGGCGGAGGGACGTCCCCATACTGGGCGTATGGGGATGTTCCGACAACGCGGCGAGGTGCCGTAGCTGTCGTCGCGCGCCCGCCATGGATTACGGGACAGCCCTTAGGGCGCGTCCACCCCAGCGGATGCCTTTCTCGCTGCGGATGGCGCGCGTTCGCGGCGTTGAGCGGCCAGGATGTCGGGGGGGGCAGGCATTCGCGTTGCGCCACCGCAGGTAGCGGTGCAGGGCTCGCGTCTGCACGGTGTGGTTGGGCCGGATCTCGGCCCCTTTGTGGGTGGAGAGGTTGTCGAGGACCACGTAGATCGGGGGCACGTATGAGATGCGTTCCCCGCAGGTCAGGGCAGCTCTCAGCGTCAAGGCGTCAAGCGTGGTGAGGTCGTCACCGACAGTCCGACAGCGCTCTTGCGTCGCCACCGGAACGATACGGAGCCTCCTCCTTAGGTAGTTTGTTCCGTATGTCCACCAAGAGATAGACTTGTGTGACTGAAGGAGGAAGGCACTTCAAATCACATCAGCCGCAATGATTGCTTCGTGTGCCAGCAGTTGCAGCAAAATCGCTGACGATCTTCTCTCTGATGATGCAATTGGAGGAGAGCATGTCGACCCTCTCCGCGATGCGCGAGCAGAGAGCCACCCATTTCCGCACCGAGAACATCGACGGAATCAAGGTCTTCTACCGTGAGGCTGGCCCCGAAGACGCCCCCGTTGTCGTACTGTTGCATGGATTCCCCACGTCCTCGAGGATGTACCGAAATCTCATTCCGCAACTTGCGGACCGCTACCGCGTCATCGCCCCCGACTACCCGGGGTTTGGGCACAGTGACGTACCTGGCCGGGAGAACTTTACATACGATTTCGACCACATTACCGATATCGTGGATCAGCTGCTCGATCGCCTGAACGTGCGGGATTTCACGCCCTACATGATGGATTTCGGTGGGTCCATCGGATGGCGCCTCGCCGTCAAGCACCCGGTACGCATCAAGGCGGTTGTCCTTCAGAACGCGCCGCTGTATCCGGAGGGCGACGAAGGCGGTTTCTGGGAGGACATCCTTCCCTACTGGCGCGACGGGTCGGCAGAACACCGGGATGCCGCCAGGTCCTACGTCACGCCGGAGTGCACCCGGGACCAGTACCTGCACGGAGTCGGCGACCCGTCACTGGTCGACCCCGACTGCTGGCTGATCGATCAGACGCTGCTGGACCGGCCCGGCGTCGACGAGATCATGCTGGATCTCCTGTACGACGTCTCGAAGCAAGAGAAGGTCTTCGGCGCGGCAAAGGAATTCCTCCGCAAGGAGCAGCCGCCGGCGCTGATCGTGACGGGCGCCAATGACACCGTGTTCCCGGAGTCCAACCAGCGGATGTTCCTGGACGACCTGCCGCACGCGGAGTTCCACGCCCTTGACACGGGTCACTTCGCCCTGGAGGAGAAGGGATCCGAGATCGGGGGTCTGATGCGATCGTTCCTGGATCGGAATGTCTCAACCTCGTAGTTCGGTTATCACGGGAAGTGATGACGTGCCCTGGCCTCCCGCACCCCTCTCGTGGGATGTCTTCACATCAGAGCCCCTGCCGACGCTCGTTGACGAGCCTCCCCCTGGGGAGCGGCACCGTGTGTGGCCTCCCATTTCGTCGACTCTGATCTACGGAGTACGGGACGCGGTCCTGGTCGACGCGCCGATAACGGTCGACCAGGTAAGAACGCTCATGGACCGGATCGTCGCAGCGGGAAAGAATCTCACGGCGGTTTACGTGACACATGGCCACGGCGACCACTGGTTCGGGGCCGGTGCCCTCACCGACCGGTTTCCCGGTGCCAGGATCGTGGCCATTCCGGCAGTCGCGGAGCAGATGCGGCAACACGCTACCGACGCCGAACTCGCGTTGTGGAAGGCCCGCTTCCCCGGGCGTATGCCGGACAGGATTCGCATGCCCGAAGAGATCCGCGACCACGTCGTCGAGCTCGAAGGGCAACAGTTGACGGCCGTCGAGCTCGGGCATACGGACACCGACGACACCACATGCCTACACGTTCCGTCCGTCGGCCTGGTTGCAGCCGGTGATGCGGTCTACAACGGCGTCTATCTGCAGCTGCGTGAATCCGACGTGGACACAAGAAGCGAGTGGATCGCAGCTGCGGACACCATCGAGTCGCTGCATCCAAGCAGCGTGATCGCCGGGCACAAGAGCGAAGGTCGTTCCGACGGAACGGAGATCATCGCGGAGACGCGGCAGTACATCCGGGATTTCGAGGACGTCCTTGCGAAGTACACAACGGCCCGGGAAGTCTTCGATCGGATGGTCTCCCGATATCCGACATGGAAGTACCCCGGCGCTCTGTGGGCTTCGGCCGCCCGGTTGAAGGACTCCTGAACCACTGGCAAGAGGAGCACACCGTGAAGGTCGTCAATCTGGCGAAGTACGTCGACAGCCCAGAAAAGGTGGAGGAAGTCCGGCCCGCCCACCGCCAGTACATGGCGGAACTGCTCGACAAAGGACAACTCGTCGTTGGCGGGCCCTACGAGGACGACAGCGGCGCATTGTTCATCTATGACGTGGATTCCCTGAGCGACGCCGAGAACATCGTGTCTGCCGACCCCTACAAGACGTCAGGCGTGTGGGAGAGCTATGAGCTCAAACCATGGCAAGTCATCAAGGCAGAGCCCGCTCCGAACTGGTAACTCGACGAGTGTGGGCCAACACCGGCCACCGCGTGATGTACGGCGGCCCCCGTTGCTCCCTCGTCGCGGCCGTAGCGACGCGGGCTCGGCCACGGATGGAGGGGCATCGACAGAACCCGCTGAGCAGTACGGGTGCTCAATTATCCGCAGCCAGTTTCCGGTTGATTCCGGATCGGCCGATGTCCAGGCCGAGGAGCGCGGTCAGGGCCGTGCCGCTGTTCCAGAAGCCAAGAAGATCGACGTCGACGAGAACCAGGGCGTGGCGGGCGGCGAAGGCCCGGGCCAGCTTGGTGCTGTTGACCGCGGTACTCGCCCACCACCTCGACGCCGACGCGCACGTGCCGGACGACTCCCGGCAGCGCGCCCTGCTCCTGCGCATCGAGGCGTTCGTACAGCAGCATTTGCACAACCCCGAGCTGTCTCCGAGCGCCATCGCCGTCGCCCACAACATCTCCGTCGGCTACCTGCACCGTCTCTACCGCGCACGCGACGACACCGTGGCGGCCTGGATCCGTGGCCAGCGCCTCGAACGCGCCCACCGTGACCTCAGCGACCGTACGCTTCGGACCGTAGCCGTCCACCGGATCGCGGCCCGCTGGGGCTTCCCGGACCACACCACCTTCACCCGCGCCTTCCGCGCCGCCTACGGCCTCCCGCCCCGGGACTACCGTCGCCAGGCCCTCGCCCCCCCCGTTACCTTTTTCGTGGCTCCGCAATGGGGCCTCCGGCCTTCGGGTCCGGCATGACTTCCCCCCTTGTTGTTCATGATCCGGGGGGTGGTGTCACCGGGTCCGGAGGCATCGACGGACCGCTGATGAGGGGCTTGAGCACCGGATTCACCCGAGCCGGAAGAGCTCTCCGTAACGTGGATGTGGCAGCTCGGTGCCCTGGCAAGGCCGGACGAAAGCGTGATGGAGGGGCCTGCACGTGATCGACACCGGCGACGTCGACGTCTTCCTCGGCCTGGACGTCGGCAAGGGCGAACACCACGCCACCGCCGTCACCCCGGCCGGCAAGAAGGCGTTCGACAAGCGCCTGCCCAACACCGAACCCAAGCTCCGCGAGCTGTTCGCGAAACTCCAGGCCAAGCACGGAACAGTGCTGGTCGTTGTCGACCAGCCGGCCTCGATCGGCGCCCTGCCGCTGGCGGTCGCCCGGGACATGGGCTGCCCGGTGGCCTATCTGCCGGGACTGACGATGCGGCGGATTGCCGACCTCTACCCGGGTGAGGCCAAGACCGATGCGAAGGACGCGTTCATCATCGCCGACGCGGCCCGGGCGATGCCGCACACGCTGCGGGCGATCGACGGCGAGGACGAGACGATCGCCGAGCTGGAGATGATCGTGGGGTTCGACGACGACCTGGCCGGCGAGGCCACTCGGGTCGCGAACCGGCTCCACGGCCTGCTGACCCAGATCCATCCGTCGCTGGAGCGAGTGCTGGGGCCGCGGTTGCAGCATCCGGCAGTCCTCACGCAGCTGGAACGGTTCGGGTCTCCGGCCCAGATCCGCAAGGCCGGCCGGCGGCGGCTGGTCACCCTGCTGCGGCCCAAGGCACCGAGGATGGCCGAGCGGCTGGTCGAGGAGATATTCGCCGCGTTGGACGAGCAGACCGTGACCGTTCCGGGGACCGAGGCGGCCGCGCTGATCGTCCCGAGCCTGGCCGGGTCACTTACCGCCGTGCTTGACCAGCGGAAACTGTTGGCCGGACGGATCGAGGAACTTCGGGAGGCCCACCCTCTTTCGAAGGTCCTGACGTCGATGCCGGGAGTCGGCGTCAGGACCGGAGCCCGCATCCTGATCGAGGTCGGCGACGGCAGCACCTTCCCGACCGCCGGCCACCTCGCTGCCTACGCCGGTCTCGCCCCGGCGACCCGGAGCTCGGGCTCCTCGATCCGTGGCGAACAGCCCTCGCGGCGAGGAAACAAGCAGCTCAAACGGGCCTTCTTCCTCTCCGCGTTCGCCGCCCTGGGCGACCCGGCCTCGCGGGCCTACTACGACAAGAAGATCGCCCAGGGCAAGCACCACACCCAGGCCCTGCTCTGCCTGGCCAGACGCCGGGCCGACGTCCTGTTCGCGATGCTCCGTGACGGAACCTTCTACGAGCCCCAACCGACTGCAGCCAGGTGAGGAGTCCAGACCGCTCGATCAGTCCTCCGGCCGAAGCCGCTGACGAGCGGCCTCAAGCCGCTGGTCATAGTCAGGCGCGAACAGCTCGGGAAGGGTCTTGTCGAGTGTTCCGGCGATTCGATGGATCGGTGCCCAGACCGCCGCATCGTCGACAACACGGCTGAGGTCCGTCATCTGGAGCTTCTCCAGCCAGTGCGACAGCACCAGTGCCTCGTCACTCGTGAGCTTGATCGTGACCTGGCTATCACTCATGCACACCCCTACGACTCGGCCCGCCCTTGACCGCACGAACCTACTGGCCTCGGACCTTGACCAAACACATAGGGGCACCCCCCCGCGTAGCCGGCTTTCACGTGGCCACCATCTGCCCCGCGGACGGCGGTCACGTCAAGATTCCAACCGACCGCGAACGTGGGCCCTCCCCCGGCTCAAGTCGCCGCCCGCCGTGCAGTTCGTCCATCCGGCGGTAGGCAGCGTGGGGCTGGGCACCGACGGCGGGGCGGTATTCCAATGCCCATCCGCTCAGGTGCCCAGAACGCGGCCCAGGACTGCCTACTCCGAAGCAGGGCCCAGGCCCGCCCTCTCCACCGCCCGCCGTGCCTCGGCCACCACTTCGGGATCAGTGACGAAGTGGGTGTCCTGCTCGGCCGACGCTCCCCCGGTGCCGAGCGGTACCCAGCGGCCTCCTCGCGGGGTCAGCGCCCTGGTCTTGGCGGACAGGTGGACGGCGGAGGCTCCGGCCGAGATCAGGGCCGGGATGTCGGCGGGGCGAACCCCGCCGCCGGCCATCACCTGCACCCCGGGTGCGGCGGCGGCCATCGCGGCGATCGTCTCCCGCCCCTCGGCCGCGGTGGGGGCGCCGCCCGAGGTGAGGACCCGGGTAAGGCCGAGCGAGGGCAGCAGTGCGGCAGTGGCCACCGGGTCGGCGGACTGGTCGATGGCGCGGTGCAGTGTGATGTCCACTGGGCGGCCCGAGGCGCGTGCCGCTTCGACGAGCCGGGCGACCGCCACGGTGTCCAGGGCGCCGTCGGCGGTCAGCGCGCCGATCACCACGCCACAGGCGCCGGAGGCGATGACGGACCGCACCTCGGCGGCCATCAGCGTGATTTCCTCCGCGGCATGGACGAAGTCGCCGGGTCGGCACCTGACCAGCACGTGTAGCGGCAGCCCCTCCCGGACAACCGCCTCCACCAGGGCTGCCGACGGGGTCAGGCCGCCCAGCTCCAGGGCGGCACAGAGCTCGACCCGGTCGGCGCCGTTCTCCCTGGCGGCGCGGGCGCCGGCCGGTGAGGTGACGGCGATCTCCAGGGCGGGTGGTGCGGTCATTCGTCGTCCCCGCTGAGGGGCTGGTCGGAGGCGGGGATGAGGCGTGCCGACAGGTCCGGCTCGGTCATCTCGCGGTCGAAGGGGAACATCGGGCGGCGGATGCGGTGGTGGCCCAGGCGCACCAGGTCCTGGTCCACACCGCCGGGGGTGAGCGCCATTTTCCAGCCGCCGGACATGTCGAAGAGCTCCGGCTCCAGGTAGCCGATCTTCACGATCACGATGTCGGCGCCGCGCGGGTCGAGGTCCAGGTCGGTGAAGTCGTGCTCGTGGTGGTAGGGCTTGCGGAGCTTGGTGAGGATCACGTACACGCTGCCGACACGGATGACGACCTCGGTCTCGGCGTCGCGGTCGTCGTGCCGGACGGCGTGCACCACACCGGTCAGGGTGACCGGGCCCGCGTGCCGGTCGTCCACCTCGGCGCCGGCGGTGACCGTGACGGCGGCGCCGGTGCCGGCAGCGACGGCGGTCTCGACGGCGGCCGGTCCTGGCACCGAGGCGTAGATGACGGTCGGGCCGTCGTCCTTCCGGAACTCCGGGCGGGCCAGCAGCCGGGTCAGGCCCCAGGTCACGTCACCGGCACCGCCGGCGGTCGGATTGTCCCCGGTGTCGCTGATGAAGTACGGGCGCAGGTCACTGGCCAGGGCCTCGTCCAGAATGCCGTCGAAGGTGCCGGTGGGGGCGACGAAGTCGAAGTCGTCGCGGGCCTTCCAGAAGCCCTGGGCCAGGCGTTCGGCACCGGCCGACACGGCGGCAAGGTCGGTGCCGGTCACCACCACCGCGGCGCGGTTGCGCGGTTCGTCGGCCCAGGCGTAGCCGACCCATATCGCGGCGTCGATCACGCCGTCCACGGCCTCGGTCTCGGCCACGGCCGCGTACACGCTCCTGGCCGGCTCGATCCGGGTGGAGGTCTGCTCGCCGGCCAGCAGCACCGGCACCGGCACCCAGGCCTTGACCGGGCGGGGCGCGCCGGAGACCAGCAGGTCCACCAGGTTGCGGACGGCCCGCTCCTTGGTCTCCATGTGGTCCTCGTGCGGGGCCATCCGGTAGCAGGTGATCAGGTCGCTGCCGTGGACGAGTTCGCGGGAGACGTTGCCGTGCAGGTCCATCGAGGTGGAGATGATCACCTCGGGCCCCACGGTGGCGCGGATACGTGCCAGGAGCACCGCCTCGGCGTCGTCGATGCCCTCCACGGTCATGGCGCCGTGGATGTCGTACCAGAGGCCGTCCGGCTGGGGCAGCGCGGCGAGCCGCTCGATCAGCTCGTCGGTCAGCTCGGCCCAGGCGTCGGCGGTGACGGTGCCGCCCGGCAGCGACTTGCCGACCAGGGCGCCGTGCCAGTCGGCTGCCTCGCGCAGTTCCTCGCCGGGGGCCAGGAAGGGGTAGCGGTCCAGCACGTCGGCGCCGCGCGAGGGGTGGAAGGCGGGGGCCCGGGTGCGAGCGGGAGAGAAGGTGGACGACTCGATGCCGAGTCCGGCGATGGCGATGACCGGGCGGGCTGCGGCGGTGCGGGATTGCGGCATGGCTCCTCGTAGCTCGTGGGAAGTGGGGCGTCGGCGTTGGGCGTTGGGCGTCAGGCGTGGCGGGGCGCGGGGGCGCGGAACCGGTCGGTGGCCGGCTCGGCGCCGCCGACCCCGCTCAGGGCATGGGCCATGGCGCGTTGCAGGGCGAACTGTCCGGCGCCGACCAGTCCCGCGTCGGCGCCCAGGCTGGCCCGCTCGATGGTGAGGTGTTCGGTGACCAGCGGGTGGCAGCTCTCGTAGAGCTGGCTGCGCACAGCGGCGACGAACGGCTCCAAGGTGGAGAGGATGCCGCCGAGGTAGACGGCGTCCGGGTTGAAGAAGTTGACGTTGGCCGCGAGCACTTGGCCGAGGTAGTCGCCGGCCCTGCGAACCGCGCGCGTGGCCTCCGGGTCGGCGTCGACGGCCAGCCGCACCACGTCCTCCGGGCGGCTGACGTCGACGCCGCGCTCGCGCAGGATGCGGACCAGGGCCGCGCCGGACGCCACGGTTTCCAGGCAGCCGGTGTTGCCGCAGGAGCAGGGGATGTCGCCGCCGCCGCCGATCCGGATGTGGGTGATGTCACCGGCCACGCCGGTGGCGCCCCGATAGAGATGTCCGTCGACCATGACGCCGGCGCCGATCGCGGAGCCGATCTTCACCATGATCGTCTTCCGGTACTCGGCGGGCCGTACGGTGTGCTCGCCGACCGCCATGCAGTTGGCGTCGTTGTCCACGGCGGCCGGGACGCCGAAGCGTTCCTGCAGCCAGGCGGTGACGGGGAACCGGTTCCAGCCCGGCATCCGGGACGGCATGACAGCAGAGCCCGACACGATGTCCACCGGTCCGGGCAGCGAGAGCCCGACCCCGCGCAGTCGGTCCCGTCCGCGCTGCTCGGCCAGCGCCTCCAGAGTCTCGGCGAGCCTCGGCAGGGCCGCCTCGGGACCGTCGGCGATCAGGAAGGGGACGGTCGAGACATCGGTCAGGTCGCCGCCGGGCAGCACGACACCGATCCTGGCGTGCCGGCCGCCGAGGTCGGCAGCGACGGCGAACTCGTCGTTGCTTCCCAGTCTCAGCACTTTGCGAGGGCGCCCGCCGGTGGAGGACTGGGTGCCCTCCTCGGCGATCAGCCCGCGCTCCACCAGTTGAGCCACGCTGAGGGAGATGGTGGAGGCGGAGACGCCGAGCAGTCCGGCGAGTTCGGCGCGCGACGAGGCCTGGCCCGATGCGACGAGTTCCAGGACCCGCGCGGCGAGAGCCGAGGTGCCTTTCGCGGCCTTGCCGTCCCAAGCACTTATTCCAGTCATATAAGAAGTAACTTCCGCAACGGTGTGTATGGCGACGACAGTATGCCCGCGCTTCATCCAAGGGAAGAGTCCGATGAAGAAAGTGAACGGTCCACGAAATCCCTCAAATCGGTCAAAATGCACCCGTAAAAGAGGGCCGATCAAGGCGAGAGGACTTTCTTCGAGCCCGCAGTAACTTACTTGTTACTAATTCCTGCATTGTTTCTCAGGTGTGTCCGGCGTTAGCTGTCGGGAACGCAGTGCCGGTCCTGCGGCACCCGCCCCGGTCTCTGGGACGCATACGGGCCCTTTCACCCTGAGGAGAATCATGTTCCCTGGTCACACGGCGAACAGCCGCCGCTGGGCCCTCGTCGCGGGCGCCGCTGCCACCGCGTGCGCTCTGCTGACCGGCTGTTCCGGCGGCGGTACCTCGTCGTCCGGCTCCGGCTCGTCGGACACCATCAACTACGCGCTGCCGGCGAACTTCACGCCGAATTGGATACTCCCGGTCGGCACTGCCGCGCACCTGAACACCAACAACTCCTCCATATCCCAGTCCCTTTGGGAACCGCTGATCGCCTATGACGGCTCCACCGGCACGGTCGGCTGGAACAAGAAGAACTCGCTGGCCACCGCCGCCGAATTCGCCGAGGACGGCAAGAGCGTCTCCATCACGCTCGGCGACCGGCACTGGAGCGACGGCAAGCAGATCACTTCCCGGGACATGGAGTTCTGGTTCAACCTCGTCAAGGCCAACAAGGCCGAATGGGCCAGCTACAGCCCGGGCAAGGCGCCGGACAACTGGACCTCACTGAAGGTCGTCGACCCGACACACTTCACGATCGCCTTCGACCAGGCGTACAACCAGCAGTGGATGCTCGCCAACCAGCTCAGCATGATCCGCGTGATGCCTCAGCACGTCTGGGACAAGACCAGCGACTCGGGCACCGTATCGGACCTCGACCGGACCCCCGCGGGCGCCAAGCAGGTCTGGACGTACCTGGACAACTCCGCCAAGAAGATCTCCGGCTACGCGACCGACCCTCTCTGGAAGACGGTCAGCGGCCCGTACACCATCAAGTCGTTCTCCACGGCCGGCAAGGTCGTGCTGACCGCCAACACCAAGTACGACGGCGGCGGCAAGGCCAACATCAAGAACGTGAACCTGCTGCCCTTCACCACCACGGACGCCGAGGAGAACGCGCTCCGGGCGGGCACGGTCGACTATGGCTACATCAACGCCACCAACCTCAGCCAGGAGTCGTCGTTCGCCGCCAAGGGCTACACGGTGAAGCCCTGGTCCGGCTGGGCCATCACGTACATGCCCTACAACTTCAACAACCCCACCATGGGCCCGGTCTTCAAGCAGCTCTACGCCCGCCAGGCGATCCAGATGTCGGTGGATCAGACCACACTCTCCAAGGTCGTCTTCAACGGCACCGCGGTCCCGACGTACGGTCCGATCCCGCAGGGCCAGAGCTCGTCCTTCGTCTCGCCGGAGCAGAAGAACAACCCGTACCCCTTCTCCACCGCCAAGGCGAAGCAGCTTCTGAGCGACCACGGCTGGACCGAGCAGGACGGCACCATGGTGTGCACCGCGCCGGGCACCGGCGACAACCAGTGCGGTGCCGGTGTGGCCCAGGGCACGAAGTTCCAGATGCAGGTGCTCTCGCAGTCCGGTTCGACCGTGACCGACAACATGATGAGTGCCCTGCAGTCGTCGTTCGCCAAGAGCGGCATCGGCTTCACCATCAAGACCGCCCCGGTCAACTCGGTCCTCGCGCAGTCCGGCCAGTGCAAGCCCGACGACGCGGGCTGCAAGTGGCAGTTGTCGTTCTTCGGCACCGCCGGCAGCTGGTACTTCCCCGCCTACCCGAGCGGTGACGCACTCTTCGCCACCGGCGGCGGCTCCAACTTCGGCAACTACTCCAACCCCGCGGTGGACAAGCTGATCACCGAGACCACCACCTCCTCCTCCGACGAGGCGGTGCAGAAGTACAGCGCGGCCCTGGCCGAGGACCTCCCGGTCATCTGGCTGCCGGAGCCGGACTACCAGGTCTCCGTGGTCAAGAAGGGCCTGGGCGGCTTCGCCCAGGACTCGCTCGCCAACTTCCACCCGGCCATGTGGAAGTGGACCACCAAGTGAGCCCGGCCTGTGACCACGCGCAGCACTGAGCCGAAGCGACCGGAAAGCACATGACCACTTCCACGTACCTGTTGCGACGGGCCCTCCAGGCCGTCGCGGTGATCGTCATCGTGACGATCGTGGTCTTCTGTCTGCTGCACGCCCTGCCCGGGGGTCCCGCTCGCGGGATCCTCGGCCCGCAGGCCACAGCGCAGCAGATCGCGTCCTTCAACCACGAGCAAGGTCTCGACAAGCCACTGCCCGTGCAGTACCTCTACTACCTCAACCGACTGCTGCACGGCGACCTGGGAACCTCGTACACCCTCAATGAGCCGGTCTCCCAGCTCATCACCGAGCGGTTGCCCAAGACCCTGGTGCTCACCGCCCTGTCGGCGGTCGTCGGCCTCCTGCTGGCTGTCCCGCTGGGCATGTGGCAGGCCGTCCGGCGCAACAGGCCGGTCGACTACGTCATCACCACGCTGAGCTTCATCGCCTACTCCACGCCCGTGTACTTCCTCGGGCTGATCCTGGTGCTGGTGTTCAGCCAGGTGCTGCCGTGGTTCCCGTCGCAGGCCCCGCAGGGGGACACGCTCGCCCAGGTGTTCGCCGATCCGCAGGCGCTGGTGCTGCCGGTCGTCGCCGGTGCCGCCTCGATGATCGCGGTGTTCAGCCGCTACATGCGGGCGGCCACCCTGGAGAATCTGTCCGAGGACTACGTCAGGACGGCGCGGGCCGGAGGCTCCCGCTCCCGCGCCATCCTGTGGCGGCATGTGTTCCGCAACTCGCTGACGCCGGTGATCGCCATGCTCGGCTATTACGTGCCGGTGCTGTTCGGCGGCGCCCTGGTGGTGGAACAGCTCTTCAACTACCCCGGCATGGGCCTGCTCTTCTGGACCGCCGCGCAGTCCTCCGACTACCCGGTGCTGCTGGGCTGTGTGCTGGTAATCGCGATCGCCACCGTGGCCGGCACGCTGCTCGCCGACATCGTCCAGCGGCTCGTCGACCCCCGAGTGAAGGCAGGCCGGGCATGAGCGCCCTCATCCAGCCGGACCAGATGCCCGGCAAGGCCACCGCCGCCGCGGCGTCCGGCTCCCGACTCGCCGTCCGGCGCTTCCTGCGCAACCGGCTCGCCGTGGTCGGGCTCGGCGTCGTGGTCTTCTTCTTCCTGTTCTGCTTCATCGGTCCGCTGGTGTACTCCACCGACCAGACCCACACGATGCTCGAACAGGTCAACCTCGCCCCCAGCGGCTCGCACTGGCTCGGCACCGACGCGGTCGGCCACGACGAGCTGGGCCGGCTGATGTACGGCGGCAAGGTGTCGCTGATCGTCGGCCTCGCCGCGGGCATCCTGGCCACCGTGATCGGCACCCTGTGGGGCGCCGCCGCCGGCTACGCGGGCGGCTGGATCGACGCGGTCATGATGCGGATCGTGGACGCGGGGATCGCCATCCCGGCGCTCTTCATCCTTCTGGTGGTCTCCGCCATCACCACCCCGGGCCTGACCGGACTGATCGTCATTCTGGGCGTCGTCTCCTGGCTGATGCCGTCCCGGCTGATCAGGGCCGAGACACTCACCCTGAAGAACCGCGACTACGTCCTGACACTGCGGGCCATCGGCGGGACCCACGCCCGGGCGATCGCCCGGCACATCCTGCCGAACTCGGTCTCGACCATCATCGTCGCGGCCACCTTCCAGATCGCCGACGCCATCCTGCTCGTCGCGTACGTCTCGTACCTGGGCCTGGGCGTCCAGCCACCGGCCACCGACTGGGGCGGCATGCTCTCGGCCGGTCTCACCGCCGCCTACTCCGGTTACTGGTGGCTCATCCTGCCGCCGGGCCTGGCCATCATCCTGGTGGTGTGGGCCTTCAACGCGATCGGGGACGGACTCCGCGACGCATTCGACGTGAGGGGACGCGGATGACCGCCGCCCAGGGCTCCGCCACCTCGCAGGCCGGGCCCATTCTCGAACTCGACGACCTCGGGGTCGTCTTCACCACCGAGAGCGGCGACGTGCCGGCCGTCCGGGGTGTCTCCCTGCACGTCCGCCCCGGCGAGACGCTCGCCCTGGTCGGCGAGTCGGGTTCCGGCAAGTCCACGATCGCGCTGGCCGCGATGGGCCTGCTGGACGGCAACGCCCTTGCCACCGGCAGTGCCACCATCGCCGGCCATCAGATGGTCGGTGCCCCTGAGGCCGACCTGGCCGCGCTGCGCGGCCGTACCGTCACCATGGTGTTCCAGGAGCCGGCCACCGCGCTGGACCCGCTGACCCGGATCGGCAAGCAGATCGCCGAGGTGATCCGCAACCACCGTGAGGTGTCCGGCAAGGACGCCGCCGCCGAGGCCGTCGGACTCCTCCGCAAGGTCGGCATCCCCGAGCCGGAGAAGCGGGCCGGCGCCTACCCCTTCCAGCTCTCCGGCGGACAGCGCCAGCGCGTGGTCATCGCCATGGCCATCGCGAATGACCCCACCCTGCTGATCGCCGACGAGCCGACCACCGCGCTGGACGTCACGGTGCAGGCCGAGATCCTCGACCTGCTGCGCCGCCTCGCCGTCGAGACCGGCACCGGCGTCCTGCTGGTCACCCACAACATGGGCGTGGTCGCGGACTTCGCCGACCGGGTCGCCGTGATGTACGACGGCGAGATCGTGGAGACCGGTCCGGTCGAGGACGTGCTGCTCCGCCCGTCCCACGACTACACCAAGCGGCTGCTGGCCGCGGTGCCCCGGCTGTCGGTCGCCGAGGCGGGCCCGCCGGTACCGTCGCCCGCCGCCACCCGCCCGGACACCGAGCCGGTCGTCGAACTCCGCGACGTCTCGGTGGTGTTCGGCCGTGGCAAGGGTGCCGTACGGGCTCTGGACGAGGTGTCGTTCACCGTCCACGCCGGGGAAACCCTGGGCCTGGTGGGCGAGTCGGGCTCCGGCAAGTCCACCGCCTCCCGGGTCGCGCTCGGTCTGATCCGGCCGGACTCCGGCGTCGCCTCGCTCTTCGGCACCGACCTGGCGCGCACCCGGTCCCGGGCCCGGCGGGCGCTGCGGGCCGGTATCGGCGTCGTACTCCAGGACCCGGTGGCCTCGCTGGATGCCCGTATGACGGTCGGCGAGTGCATCGCCGAGCCGCTCAGGGTGCACGGCCGCGGGCTCTCCGCCAGGGACCGCCAGGCCAAGGTCGCCGCCGTCCTCGAACGGGTCCGGCTGTCGCGTGATCTCGCCCGGCGTGCCCCCCGCGAGCTGTCCGGCGGTCAGCGCCAACGGGTCAGCCTGGCCCGCGCCCTGGTCCTGGAGCCCCGACTGCTGGTCGCCGACGAGCCCACCAGCGCGCTCGACGTGAGCGTGCAGGAGGCGGTGCTCGAAGTGATCTCCGAACTCCAGGACGAGCTGGGCTTCGCCTGTCTCTTCGTCTCCCACGACCTCGCCGTCGTACAGCACTTCGCCCAGCGCGTCGTGGTGATGCGGGCCGGCAGGATCGAGGAAGAGGGCGCCACCGGCGCGACCCTGCTGCACCCGGAGACCGACTACACCCGCCGGTTGCTGGCCGCCGTGCCGGTACCCGACCCGGTGATCCAACGCGGCCGCAGAGCCGAACGCCTGGCCACCCTCGCGGCCGGCCGGACGGAGGCCCAGGGGTGAGTTCCCACGACCGTACGCTCTTCGCCGGAGTGGACATCGGCGGCACCACCACCCAAGTGGTGCTCTGCGGCGAGGACTTGACCGTGCTGGACCGCGCAGAGGTGGCGACCCCGGCGACCGACGGCGGCCAGGCCATGATCGGCGCGGCCATGGACGCGCTGGCCCCGCTGCTGAAGCGCACCCCCGGCCGCCTCGCCGGCAGCGGGGTCGGCGCGGCCGGTGTGGTGGACTCCGCGACCGGCCGCATCCTGGTGGCCAGCGACTCCTTCACCGGCTGGGCCGGCTTCGCGGTGACGGACGCCGTCGAGAAGGCCCTGGGCGTCCCGGCCTTCCTGGACAACGACGTCAACGCCTTCCTCTACGGGGAGGTGTCTGGCGGCGCCGTACGCGGCGAGTCGGACGTCCTCGGGATGACACTGGGCACCGGGGTCGGCGGCGCGCTGTGGGCCGGCGGCGCCCTGTTCACCGGGCCGCACGGCGCGGCCGGCGAGATCGGGCACATCCCCGGCTTCGGCGATCTGCTCTGCTCGTGCGGCGGCCGGGGCCATCTGGAGACCCTGGCCTCCGGCCGCTCCATCGCGGCTCGTTACGCGGACCGCACTGGCCGTCGGCTGACCGCCCGCGAGGTCGCCGAGGCCGCCGGCCACGGTGACCAGGACGCCCTCGCGGTGTACCGGGCCGCCGGAGCCGGGATCGCCCGGGCGATAGTCATGACGGCGGGCGTCGTGGACATCACCACGGTGGTGGTCGGCGGCGGGGTCAGCCGCGCCTGGCCGCTGCTGGAACCCCTCATCATGGCATCGCTGGCCGCCGACCCCCCGGTCAGCGGCCACCCGATCCGGCTGGTCAGGGCAACCCTGGCCACCGATGCGGTACCGGTCGGCGCTGCGGCCCGGGCCCGGCGGGAGCTGACGGCGGACGTCGGGATCTGAGGAAGCCGTCCCGCCTCGCGACAACGTCGTCCCGTTCGAGCGCGAAACAACCGAAAGTCCATTCGCGCAGCTCAATGGCCACCACCCGCCCATCACGGCAGGTCACGGCGCTCGCCGGTCTCTTCAACTACTACTGGAAGCCCGCCACCTGTAAGTCCGCGGGAAAGTCGCGTTATTCCTGCAAGGCCACCCTCACCATCGACCCGCGTGCCGAGTGGTTCCGTAACGAGCAGGCGGGCACGTGGAAGGTCCATGCCCAGGCGTTCGGCAAGGACGGCGATCTCTACGGGGACTACTACTCCACCGTCCCGGTCAAGCGCGCCGCCAACCTGACCGTCGACGCCGCGCCGGAGCCCGTGACGAAGGACAAGAAGCTGACCATCACCGGCAAGCTCATCCGCGCCGGCTGGAACACGAACAAGTACACGAACTACGGCTCGCAGCCCGTACGGCTTGAGTTCCGGAAGAAGAACAGCACCGTCTACACCACCGTCAAGACCGTGAAGGCCAGCGCATCCGGTGGCCTCAAGACGACCGTGAAGGCGGTCTCGGACGGGTACTGGCGCTGGAATTTCACCGGCACGTCCACCACCGCGGCCGTCGCGACCGCCGGTGACTACGTCGACGTGCGCTGAACCCGGCGGAAGCCAGCGTGAGCCGGCGGGAGCCACGCGGAGAAGTCCGTCGCGCGGCTCCCGCCTCACGTCCACGCCGACCGTGCTCCGGCCGATCCGTACGCCGTGGTGATCAACGGGCGCTGTCGCCGGAGCGGGTGACGCCGGGCCGGGTGTCCAGTGACCACATGTACGCGCACCGCGGGCACTGAAGGTGGACGACCGGCCCGTCGTTGGAGATCAGATAGCGCCAGTGCTCGCCGCAGTTGCGGTGGTCGGCGCAGGCCGCGCAAAGGCGGGCGTCGTCGCAGACGGGACAAGCCACCCAGGCGCGACGGGCGAGGTCCGCCCGTGGATCAATGGGCAGCCGCACGGCCCCGTCCCTCCCCCGGCAGGACACCGTCGGCCACCAGCAGGTCATAGGTGCGCTGCTGCTCGGCGTCCAGACCCGAGTAGAGAAGGGCGTACGCTTCGTCCTCGCCTCGGAGGACGGCCACCGGGTCCCAGCCGGGCCCGAGGGCGGCCACGACCTCGGCCCGTCGCCGGGCTTCCTCGATGGTCAGATCGATCGTAAAGGGGGTGAGGCCGGTGGTGTTGTCCTGGTTCATGACGAGACTTCCGTTGTGCTGGCGGAACGCCACCATCTCTACCAGGCAGCCGCGCCCGCAGGAAAGGGTGGCCTAAGTCGCTCCGGGACGGGCCGGGACGAGGCTCCGCCCGGCCCGTCGACACGGCATCCTCGGATCGGCCGACAGAGGCGGGCCGTTGCGGGCATCGGGCCCCGACCGACGCACACGGTCCGCTCATGGCACTGTGACGTACTTCACGGCTTGTCCCACAGGACGGACAGAGCCCCGCCGCGAGCCGGACACGGTACTCACGGATGTGCCGGGCGGCATCCCTCCGCCGGAGCTCGGCAGTCTGGTTGACTGAGCGGCGTCTCCGAGATGCTCAACCTTCCGGATCCCGAGGCTGGTTGGGCACCTGCGACGTCCTCTCCCGTAGGCGGGGAGCAATCCGGCGTGGCAGTGCTCGATTTTTCAAGCGGCGACCGAATCGCTGATGTCACTGGTGCTGCTCGCGGTGGACGTGGACTCGGCGGCTGCGGCTGCGCCTGGGCCGCCGCCACGTTCGTGCCGACCTCGGTGGCCATGAAACTCGCCGCAGCGGTCAAGCTCGCCGCACGAGCTGAACATGCCGCCAAGACCGGCGAGGACGCCGCACAGGTACTCGCGGACCTGAAGAAGATCTACGGAGAGTAGGACGCCCTCCAGATCCGCGACGCCGCCTCTGCGGCTGGCATGGGCCTGCGTATCGCGACCGGCGCCGCGGAACGGGCAAAGATCGCCCATGGCACCCTCGACGCCAGGCTGCTGGAAAGGCTCACCGAAGCCGGGGTGGAATTCAACAGAGCGGACACGATCTGGATCACCGAGTACACCAAGCCCGGTGTGGCCCTTGCTTGGCTTGAGAAAGGCACCGTCAACGCGGGCCTGATCCACATCGTTTTCCGGAACGCCGGAGAGTTCGCGACCGCCGGCGTCCGGGCGGAGGACATCCCTGCCCTCGTGAGGACGGCCCTGAGCGAGGGCAAAAGGGTTGGCACCCGGGGCGCGGGAAGGCCGATCTTCGAGGTCACCTTCAACGGCGAGGTCCAGCAGGATGCCATTAGCGTGGGCGACAACGGATTCGTGATCGGAGCAAATCCCGTATGACCTTCGACGAACTGCGGCACGTGCTCGTGCGGGCCCGGGATGAGCCGTCCCCGCTGTACGAGCCGGAGGATCCCCCAGCCTTCGCGGACCTCGACGCCTTCACTCGTAGCGTCCCGCTGGACGATTCCCGGCTGGACCTCCTGGCGGAGCTGGCGGACGCGCTGCGAGCCTGGTCGCTGAGCCACCCGCCGGAGGGCTTCGCCGCCCGCCCGGACCTGCGCACATACGTCAAGCAGGGTCTGGCGGCCGCCCAGCGACTCGCCAGGCATCTCGGGCCATCATGGTCGGTGCGATACTGGGACGAGGGCCACAGAACGGCGAAGTGGCTGTGCTGGGGCTGCGATCGCCTCCACTGGAAACGCGATCCGCACGGCACGCCTCCGCACCCGCTCGACATCACCGTCGAGGGCGAGTACGGGTTCGGTCCGCTGCGCTCCGACGGATTCGGGGACTTCTTCCCGGATGATCCCGCCGCCGCCCTGCCTCTGTCCGACGACCTCGTCGCCGCTCTGTACACGTGGGCGGACAGCATCAACACCACGCTCAATCTGGAGGTGCGGGACCGGAAGGACGGCAAGTACGACACCGAGTGGCAGCGGCTGTTCCGCGAGGGAACGGACCTGGCGGAACGGACCGCACACGAACTCGGCCCCGCCCGGACAGTGACCTACAAAGGACTGGCGCACGGTGGCCTGGACGCGCTGACGTCGGTCACCTGGCGAGGGGACAGGGAGTTGTAGACAGATGAACGTGGCCGGTGGAGCGGTGAGAAGAACGCCTGCCTCCGCTCCGCTGGCCACCTGAACCACACACCGCCGTCGGGGCTTGAGAGTAGCGCGTCGATGGTTGCGCGCAGAGGGCGGTGGTGTGCGAGGAGGTCCGTGTTGTCCTCCACTGGTCGACGCTTCCGGACAGCGGCAGCGATCGCAGTTCAGGTCGACGTCACCAACCTCACGCGGCCCCTGGCCGAACGGGCCGGGTGTCACTCGCACAACTGGGTAAGTTCCCCATCGTCGAATCCCCGCATGACTTCGGCAAGCGCATCATGGTCGACCAGGCCTTCGCCGTCGCGGGGGCCGCATGGGAGGCGACCCTGAGGTCGCGAACATCGGACCGCCGTACACCTCATCCGCGCGGGGCTCGGGATCGGATTCCTCAGCCGCTTCCTCATCAGCGCTCACACCGGCCCGGACGTCCCGGAGGTGACCAGTCACGAACCGCGGTGGCAATTCGCGGTCGCCACCGCCGCGAAGCGGCGCCCCAGCGCGACGACGGAAGCGGCCCTCGACCTGCGCAGGAAGCGCACTCCGGCACCCCGGTGGCTCGCAGACCGATGAAGCCGCCCTGGACGGAGACCAGTCGGACTCCTTGACGTTCCGGCCGGCCGGGTCTAAGAATGAGCGCGCTTGACAACGTTGTCGAAGCCTCGTGCTCCAGGAGGTGCATGCGCGTGACCCATCAACCGGCCGAACTGAACAGGCGCCGTTTCGCCCAACTCGCTGGCCTGACCGCCGCATTGACCGCAGTGCCGCTTTCCCTCGCCGAGGCCGGACCCGCCTCGGCAGCCGACCGCCACAAGCAGGCGCCCCGCTCCGCGCCCCCGGACGACGTCGCCGCCGCCTACCATCAGGCGCTGCTCACGCACACCCGCTGGTCGGAGACGCAGTGGGACGCGGCCAAGGGCTACTACACCGCCAAGGACTTCGGCTTCGCGGTGGTCCTCGGCCATGCCCTCCTGCTCACCCGGGGTACCTACGACGCCGAGCGGGCCGGGATCGACAAGGAGACCCTGCGCTCGCGCACCCTCGCCACCCTCACGCACTTCGCCGCGTCGAACCGCCTCACGGGCGGCTCCGAATGGGGCCGCACCCTGTTCTTCGACACCACTTTCCAGCTCTACTTCGTGCTCGCCGCCCGGCTGCTGTGGGACCAGCTCGACGACACGACCCGTACCAACATCGACACCATTGTCCGCTCCCAGGCCGCGTACACGACGGCGCTCGGCACGGCCAACGACCCCGCCTCCGGCGGCTGGACGCCCAACGGCCTCAACGGCGGTCACGTGGGCGACACGAAGCTGGAGGAGATGGGCGTCTACGCCCAATCGCTCGCGCCCGGTCTCGCCTGGGCCGCCGACGACCCTCGCCATGCCGCCTGGAGCGACGCCTTCGGCCGCTGGAGCCGCAACGAGGCCGGCCTTCCGGTCGCGGACCGCGCCAATCCCGCCCTCGTGGACGGCGTCGCGATCAGCGACAACACGGCGCAGAACCTGTACGACACGTTCATCGTCGAGAACCACAACTCCTTCGGCCCGCACTACCAGGCGGAGTTGTGGCGTACGTCGGGACGTAACGCGGCCCACTTCATCACCGCGGGACGTCCGCTGCCCCAGGTACTCACCGCGCAGCCCAACGCCGGTCCGCTCTGGGACACACTGCTCACCGTCATGAGCGACGCGGGCGAACCGCTGATGCCGATGGTCAACGACCGTGAGTACCTGTACGGGCGTGACGTCATCCCGATCGCCTTCCTCGCCCAGGTGCTGGGGGACCGGGCCGCGGCCCGCTCCGAGGCCGCGCTCGCCGAGCGCCTGGCGGCCTACCAGGCGTACGCGCCGGCCTACCGGCTCACCAAGTTCTCCGGTGAGCCCAAGTACGAGCCGGAGGCCCGCGCCGAGGTCGCCATCAGTTATCTGCTGCACGAATGGCGGGCCGGGCAGGGTGCGGCGGTCCGTCCCCTCACCGACGCGGAGTTGTTCGCGCGGGCGAGCGGGGTGAAGGACTTCGGCACGGGCCCGGGGCTGGTGGCGCACCAGTCGCCCGCGGCCTGGGCTGCGACCGTCAGCAAGCCGGGCTTCGTCAAGTTCTGCTGGCAACCGGCCCACGACGACTGGCTGTTCGCGCTGAGCGGCAGCACTCCGATGTTCCTGCCCTCGATCGCAGGCAGCGTGACAACACGCAACATCGCCACCTACAGCCGGGTCCGTGACGGCTTCGACGGCATCGCCACGGTGTTCACACTCAGCACGGGCTACGCCGGGTTCACCACCCTACCGTCGGGTGACGTCGTCTACGCGACCGGCGGAACAGCGGCGGGCGAGGGCCACATCGAGGTGCGGAACCTGACGATGCCGGGCATCGCCGGGCTGGACGGCAGCCGTACGTACACCACCGCCGAGGGCAGCGTCAGCGTCGCGGCCAAGGACGCGGGCACCGCACCGCCGTCGACGACCGGGCGCACCGACGACCTCGTCCTCACCCGGGTGTCGTACCGTCACCTACGCGTCCAGGGCATCAGCCCTGACCCCCGCTACGGTTACTCGCTGTACGCGGTCGAGGTGCGCGACGGTGCCGACGGCGCCGACCTGGCGCGGGGCGGCACCGCGACGGCCTCCTCCGCGGACACCGGCAAGGGCGCGCCCCTCGCCGTCGACGGCGATCTCACGACCCGCTGGGCCGTCTCCGTCGCCGACCGTCCGAAGGCGGACAGCTGGCTCGCCGTCGACCTGGGCGAGGCGCGGAGCTTCGACCGTGTCACGCTGCGCTGGGAGGCGGCCGCGGGGCGGGGTTACGTGGTCCAGGGCTCCGCGGACGGGAAGGCGTGGACCGATCTCGTCAGGTACCCGCGTCCCGATCTCACCAGTGGCGGCGGCTGGGTCGCCGTCGACGGCAGGGCCGGGTTTGTCGTCCGGGGCGCGAAGAACCCCCTCACCGTCTCCGGCGACATCCTCGTCCTGTCCGACGGGCCGGCCGAGCCGATCGTGGTCGAGGGGTACGTGGGAGGGTCGGCGTCGGACGTGAAGGCCGCCGCGGCCCGCCCGGCTCCGGTCGCCGCCGCAGCGGCGGTGAAGGCCAGCGTCGCCGGGGGACATCTCAGCCTCTTCAACCTGTCCGCGGCCGCGGTGAAGACCACCGTGTCCGTGGCGCAGGACACCCGCACGCTCCTGTTGTACGCCGGGACCCAGACCGTCACGGCGACCGGCACCGATTATGTGGCGGAGCTGGCCGCCGCGTCCGCGGCGATCGCGCCGGCCCGTTTCACCCTGCGGTCGGACACGCGTTCACGCGTCCCTGCCGGGGTGCGCGTCGAGGTCGTCGACGCGGCGACGGTCGTGTTCTCGGGGCCGTCGTGCCGGCTGGTCCTCACGGCGCCCGGAGGCCGCAGTGTGCGTGTCGACGTCCGCCGCGGGCGCACGGAGCGGGTGTCCGTACCGGGCGTCACCGGCTATCCGCTGCCCGATCTCGCGCTCGGGCGCGTCACGTTCCCGACGACACCCCTGCCCTCCGGAATGTCCGATCCGGCGGGAGCGGTCGACGGTGATCCGCACACCTCCTGGAACCCGGGCACGAAGGGCCGGATGGTGGTGGACCTGGGTGCGGTGGTTCCGGTCGGTGAGGTGCGGGTGTCCTGGACGAACGGCCGGATCCCGACCTCCAGGGTCGAGTTCAGCGCGGACGGGCTGACATACACACCGGTGGGAGCCCTGCGGGTCAGGAGCCGTACCGGCACGCTGACCGCCAAGGGCGGCGCGCGCTATGTGGCACTCGCCGTCGGTGAGCGGGGTACGCACGATGCCCGGGTGGTCTCACTGTCGGTGCTCGCTCCGTAGGCCCCCACGGACCATCCTCCGCGAATGGGGTGGGCCCTCCCTGCGAAGAGGAGGGCCCACCCCGCTGCTTGGGTCCGTCGCCGGGGCATGAAGTGCTGGGCTATCGCGTAGGCCCGCGCGTTCGCGGTGTCGCCGCCGACCATCGTCGGGATATTGCTGATCACTTGACTGGGGTCCAGGGGCTCGACGAGCTGCACCGGGCAGTCGGCGCCCGTACCGCCCGCACGTCCGAGGTATCAGCGGAACCGTCCGCCAAGTAGTGGCGCAGCAAGCACTGGAGCGCCTGCCGACGCTGCTCACGGCCCAGCGAGGTAAGGGCCTGCCGCCGGGCGAAGGCCTTGACCGGGCCGAGGTAGTGGTAGCCGCCGGGACCGTTCTCCACCACGTGCAGGTCTACGACCTGGCTGCGGACCGGCTCGCTGAACGTCGGTACGGATCACGACACCGCAGCCTTGGCAATCAAATCGATCCGCCGTTGGTGGAACGGGCACGGGCGCCTCGACCATCCGCAGGGCGGGCGTCTGCCGATCACCGCCGATGCCTGCGGCTCCAACGGCTACCACCAGGGCCTTCAAGACCGAGCTGGCTCAAAGAACCATGTCCTGGCTGGCCGGTTGTCGGCGTCTGCACCGCCGCTACGAGCGCAAGGCCGACCACTTCCTCGCCTTCGTCGGCATTGCCGTAGCCCTCATCAGCTATCGCCGATTGGAGAGGGAGAACGACTGACGCCCTGGGCTCGTCACACCCATCGGCCATGATCTCACCATGAACGAAGACGTCTTCTGGCAGCTCGTTGAAGAATGCCGGTCCACAACTGCCGATCCCGAGGGCGAACAGCTCGCTGCTGCCCTGACAGCACGCTTGGTGAACGGGCCCACGTCTGACGTGATTGGCTTCGCCGAGCAGCTCTCCTGGGCTCTGTACAGGTTGGACCGCAAGGAGTACGGCGAAGGACTGTCGGGCGATGCGTTCCTCTACACCCGGGCTGCCGTCGTCGCCGCCGGCCGTGAGGAATACGAGAACGTACTTCGATGCCCAGACAGGTTCGTGCCGTACGCCAGCGATCTCGTCTGGGCCGAGGCCCTGCTCTATGTACCTGACAAGGCGTACGAGCACATCACTGGCGAGGAATGGGACCGTAGTACCCACTACAGCTACGAGTCGTATTCCAACACAGCGGGGTGGGCTGGCGCATAGCTCCCAGCGGGTACTCCTGCCGCACCATTAGAAGCGACCTCTTAAAGAGTATATTGTGCGGGGTTAGCTGGCGTAACGTCAGGTTGGTGTGCCAGTACGCTGCCAGCAGGAGCAGCCGGTCTTCCGGCGGAAGCCCCCACGGTCGGCCTCGCCAAGTGGTGTCGGCGCCTTCGCGTCGCAGCGCACGCACCACAAGGTTGAACTGGCGTGGAGCCACGCCAGTGAACGGGCTGTCCAGGATGGCTCTGAAGCCGTGATCACACCATGCACGACAGAGATCATTTACGCCCGGCACCAGCCGGGGAGCAATCTCAGCCGAGGAAGTCCTTCCAGAACGGCACGGACGCCTGCGGAGCCCAAGGAGCATCCTCGTCGACCTCGCCGAACTCACGGTCGATGTAGTCGGCCAGGTCGTGGCCGTAGCAGATCATGTCGATTCCCACACCGACATGACCGGGTGGCCCAGTGTGTCGCGACCCGCAGGGATGAAACGGTGCGCGTACACGGGAACGAGTCGTGGCGCTCGCGCAAGTACCGCTCGAGCCGCCTCCACAGCCTCCTCATCAGAGGCGGGACGCACCCCCAGGGCCGGATGCCAACTGCCATGAGCGACATCGCCCAGCACTTCTCGTACCGGCCACCCCAGCCGGTTGCGCAGGTCGTCTGGAGCAGCGTGCCGCCAGTCGGGCCACGGCTGCTGCCACGTTGCGTCTTCCTGAAGAGGTGAGGCGACCGGCAGCCCTGCCGCCAGGAAAGCACGATGCTCCGGGGAGAACTCGAACTCATAGGCCGCCTCGATCCGGCTGAACTCTTCCTCCGTGAGCCCTGGTGCCATCTCACAGCAGCCCGCCTCCGCCAACCGCCGCGCGGCCTCCGCACCCAGCCAAGCGCCATCAAAGTCGATCACTCCGGCACCGTACACACACTGCTCGCACGGCATCGCGTCTATTCGAGCCCCGACGCGGTCCTCCAGGTCATTGCGGGACAGCCGTTAATCAGACAGCCGACCACATGGATCAACGAGTTCATGGCCTACGAGGGGGTACCCCAGCCAGGTACCGGGTCACCGACGTCGTGCGCGGCGAAGAAGTCCGCGACTTCGGCGCGGACAGAGCCTTGAAACCCCACCCCTCGCTCAGGGATGGGCCAGACCTGCTCGCCCGGATTCCCCACTTGCAGGACGCCCAACTGCGGGAGGACTGCGGCTCCCCCGATCCGCTCCTGTCAGCCAGGCGTTTTCCCGCGTGACGGTTCGGCCCGCCAGGCGGTAGAACCCTGCGTGTGACCGTCTTCTACTGCTCCAAGTGCGGGACCGCGCTCACCGGGGACCTGGTGGCTCTGCCCGCCGTCCCGGACATCGACGACCCGGACAACGGCCGGGACAAGAAGACCGGGCTTGCCCGCTCGGCTGTCCCCTGCGGGCACTACGCCATCGACCCCGACCCGTGGGGCGCCCCCTTCGTCCCGGCCGCCCCACCCCACCGGCACACCCGTCGCTCGGGCCGGGAGCTGCTACGGCCCGACAGTTGGACCACCGTCTCCGCGGGCCAGCGCGACAGCGTCATCGTCCATCCCGAAGACGTCCTGCCCCGCCTCACCGCCTTCACGCGCGGGAACAACTGGACCGGATGTTGCGGCTCCACGGGCGCGCACGGTCCCAACCTGGCGCGCGCGTGCGGCTCACGCCTCGCCACCTGGGCCGCCGATTGCCTGGGCCCCAATGAACTTCACCTCGACCCCGTCCGCATCTACGCCTGGCATCAGGGCGGATCCGCCGGGCACGCCCTTGACGATGAGGAACGACCGTGACCGTTCCAAGTGGGAGACTCAGGCACACCGCCCTGACAGGTCAACGAAAATGGGGAAGGAAGAGCGGGCCTGGGGATTTTCACGAAGCCTCATCTGCAGTACAGGTGTCGCTGCCGACGTTGGTGTGAACGCAGAGTGCGGAGTGTGGGAATGCCCGTTCAGCACGGCCTACGTATGGGTGCTGCAAAAGAAGACCGTCCGTTGAACCCGCTGTCACGAGTTCCCCGGATGCACTGCATCGCGTCAAGCAGGGACATGAGCTGGGTGACATGGTGGCGGTCTCCGCTGGTCCGAGAAACGGCCAGTAGCGTCCCGTACCCCACTGCAGCCTATGCGTGCGGCTGGCACATCGGCCCACCTCACGCCTTTGCACAGCATGTTGACAATCCCGCGAAGAGCCGCCCGGTCGTCCACAGGCAGACAGTCTGGATAGCAACGACACGGCGGACGAGGCAGGGACAACGGGGCCATGCGCTCCCATAGGTCATCAGAGACAAGATCATCTGAAGCCCGCAGGACCGTGCCGCCATGCAGCCCAACTGTCAAGTCCCGCAGTGGAACTCGTTCTGGCGAAGCCACCCATCACCCACCCCTCCGCCGGATCAGACTTGAGCACGGGTGCTCATGCGCATCGCCATCAGCCACAGCATCCTGCACCCATGGCTGACCCCCTTGCAACCCCCGAACGCTGGCGCCCCTGGTCACACAGAACACGCCTGGGCGTGGACATCGCCCTGGCGATGTCACTGTTCTTGTTGGAGATCGCGTGGCTCGCGCTGGACTCGATATACGGCTTCGGCCTGGAAGTATGGGCAGCGCAAGGCGACCAAGCACGGATCGACGCGGCCGGCCTCGCGCATCTCGGGCGGGTACGGATGCTGCTGATCGCCGCACTCATCCTGGCAGTTCTCGCGGGAATCTTCCGTGCCCGCTGGACAGCAACCGCACAGCTGCTGGCGGCCCTCCTGGCAGGCGGAGTGCTGGTGGCCGCGCAGCAAGAGTGGGACAATAGCCATTCTCTGTCACCCGCGTGCGTCCGCTATAGTGCGAACTGCTGAGACAGCCGGGCACGGATCGTGCCGCGCTGTCGCTTGCCGCCGACGTATTGCGGAACCACTGCACACCTACGTGTGAGACCCAGTGCCGTCTCCCTGCCGTCTACCCGGCGATCCGCCTTCCCGCCCGCCCGCCAGGCCCCGCGCAGTCCCCGGGGTGAGGCGAGCAGGCGAGGCGTCTGGCGGGCGCGGGCGCCGCTCCGGCGCCGGCCGGGTCAGGTGAGCGTCAGTCCGTATGCGGTCAGCACCTCGTTGACCGGCTGCCAGTAGGTGATGCCCGACGTGGTGCAGGAGGTGGTGCCGCCGGACAGCAGGCCGAGCGCCAGGCTTCCGGAGAAGGAGGCCGCTCCGCTGTCACCCGGGGCGGCGCAGGAGTTCGCGCGGAACAGTCCGTGGACGGCGCCGTTGGCGTAGTTGACGGACACGTTGACAGCCTGCACGGTGGCGGGCCGGCAGTTGTAACCGGCGATATTGAACGGCATCCCGACCCGGGGCTCGGCGGACCCGGTGATGTCGACCTCGTTCTGCCCGCACCGGACGGTGCCCGGCCGGGGAATCGTGGAGTTGTCGTACCGGACGACCCCGAAGTCGTTGCCCGGGTAGCTGGAGCCGACCGTGGGGCCGATGTAGGTGGTGAGCGACGAGTCCAGGTACCAGTGGCTCACGTCGTTGGTGCAGTGTCCCGCGGTGACGAAGTAGTCCTGGCCGTTGTAGACCGTGTTGAAGCCGAGCGAGGCCCTCGTGTCGAACCCGTAGATGTACTCGCCGCCCTTTACGAACGGCGTCATCTCACCGGCGGGCTTCCGCAGTTCGGCGGCGGTGGCCAGCTCGCCGGGGATCCGCTCGAACTTCAACGCGGCGGCCAGCCTGCCCGCGGTGCGCCGGATGTGTCCGATCTCCTGGTCGGAGACCGTCTCGTCCACCGACACCAGCACCTTGCCGGTCGCCGGGTCCGCGCTCCACGCCGTGCCCACGACGTCCGCCTCCAGCACGGCTCCCCGCACTGTGTTCAGCTCCGCGACGCTGAACGTACCGGCCGTGGTCCGGCCGCTCGCCGGGCTGGGCGCCAGTATCCCGGCGGCCAGTGCTGTCAGTACCCCCACGACCGCTGCCGATCTGACGCGGGTGGCAAGCCTATTCCTCATGTGCGCCTCCTCAGTTCGTACGATCACACCCTGTAGCATTACATGTCCACGACAATCCATTCCCCGGTTCGCCCCGAGGTGCACCTGCACTCCCGGCAGGCGCCAGGCGGACGGGCCAACTGCCGCCGAGCGAGTGTCCACGGCCGTGGCCACCAGTTACGGCCATGGGACCGGGGAGCGGTGCCGGGCCCGGCTCGGCGCGAACTCCCCTGCCTGAAGCAGGCTGAGAGCGCCGCGCCGACTGTCGGCAAACTGCGGTTTCCTGGCCGGGAGTTCAGAGGTAGACGGCGCGGACGACGATGACCACCAGGATGTCTTCGCTGAGGTAGTAGCGGAGCACGACGTCGGCGACGACGACCTGGCGGCGGGTCCTCGTCCTTGTCGATTGGCGAGGAAGCCGCGCCGTACGGGCTGGCTGTGATGCCGCGCACGCCGACGTCGAAGCGGCTGCGCAGCTCGGTGTCCATGGCAGCGCGGGCCTTGTCGGCCGGTGCTCGTCACCGAGGCACCCTGGTTCTCAGCCACACCGTGCCACTTGCGGCAGCACGTCAGATGCGCCAGGTGCGGATGCGGTCGGCGGCATCAAGGGCGTCCCTGTTTCCGGCGTCGATGTCCCGGGCGCGGTCGATGAGCACACCGTACGGGTGTCGATGCCTTCGCCTGCGGCGTTCTGGCGTTCGAGGGGCCAGATGAGTCCCAACCTCGAAGTCATGCGGCCCCGGCTGTCCTGGCAGCCCACCCGCTACCTTCCACACATGGAACGCGCCATCATCCTGAGCAGCCTCGCCGCGAGTGGAACTGACTTCAACCTGCAGCGACTCACCGAACTTGCCGCCGAACTCGGCATACCGGCCGCCGACCTTCTCGTTGTCGCAGGCCACCCGGTGCCAGCGGAACTTCTTCCTCCGAAGCGCGACGCCAGGGTCGTGAGGCAGTTCGCCTACCACGTCAGTTACTGCGACCACCTGCGGCTCGCTGCGCTGGAGGCTTTCGTTCGCTCGCTGCCCCGCGTCGCCACTCCAGAACCTCTCGTGAAACCAGCGTGGCCAGGCCGCCGTCCCGCCGAGACCAGGTTTGCCGCCGTGCTCGGCGCGCTGATCCGCAATCGCGGCTTTGGCATCGGCGAACTGCCTTTCATGGGACTGTCCCACAGCACGCTGCACAGCATGGTGTGGCGGTGGGACCCGAGTCCGCACCGCCGACAGCAGCTATCTGCCGTAGCAGGTCCGCTGGGCTGGACCCTGCCTGATCTCTTCGCGGTCGCGGATGAGCCGTACTCGGAGGAACTCCGCCCGATGCTGCACTGCCACCACCTCGGGCGGGTCTTCGCGGCGGCCGTCCCCTTGACCATCGCTCAGCTGATCGAAAGTTCGGAGAAAGCGGATCAACTGAGCGTGCGTGAGGACTACGGCGTATGGCAGCCCGTCTCGCAGGGCTTTGCCGAGGAGTGCCCGGACTTCCCCTGACAGCAAGGACTGCCTTGGTGCCTTCTGGCATGGTCGGGCGCTCCTTCGCAGGTTGTCCGCGCCAGGCAATGATTGCCCCCGGCTGTCGACGTCCGCCGAGCTCGCGCTGATCACTCGGCGCGAGCCCATTTCGACTCGGCCGCGAATAGGCGACGCCTGAACATGCGGGCTCATCAGTCCCGGGGGCCATGTTTCCCGAGGCCGTTGGCAGCCGGAGGTCGAGCTTGCCGATGATCAAGAACAAGACAGCCGCCGAGACGACATGTGTCCGGCCGGCATCCTACAGTCGATCAAGAACCTTCCCTGCACTGCGCAGTACCGCACCAGCCGACCGCGGGCGACACCTTCGAAGTCCCGTGCGGCGGCTGCGAGCGCACCGACCAGTTCTACCTCCAGGTCATCGACCGCGATCTCGGCTCGCTCTTCGACCTGACCAACGCCAGCTGCGGCGCCGCTACCATCGAGAATGTCGCCGACGAAGCCCAGGAGCCGATCGGCACACAGGAAGCCACCAGCTTCGTCGACCTCTACGACTCCTCCCGGAACCCGGCGTCTGCGACGCCGACAAGTGGACGGAAGACTTCATCACCGCCCCTGGCCAACTGTCCTTCATACACCCCAACGCCCTCAGTCACCGCAACGCCGCAGGCTCTGGCGCAGCCGGTCCGGCGGTGAGTGCGGTCGGACAGCTCGGCCGCCGGTCGTCGGCGTCCGCCGCCGCGTATGACCGGCGCCCGGTGGTCCCGCGGGCTCATGCCTGAGATTGAGTAGCCCGTTACTCACGACGCGGCATGGCCTCGAACAGTATTTTCTCAATGCCGCGCGTGGCGCATGGAAGTGATTCCCCCTGATTCACGCGAAACGCGCTGCGCGGCAGTCTGCCGACAGGATTGAAGGAGAGGTTCAGCCCTGGACATCCTGAGGGAATCCGAGAACTCGCCCACGCGGAATGAAACCGAGTTGTCGGGCAGAAGGTCCTTTCTCGTCAAGACGCTTGGGGTGACCGCCGGTCTGGTCGGAGCCACGGCGGCGACCGGCGCCCTTGCCACCCCCGCTTCCGCCAAGCCCGCCGGGGCCCAGGCGACCCAGACGAGCTGGGCTTTCTGCTCGAAGTGTTTCGTGATGCACTTCTGGGGCTACAAGCCGAACTACGGAGTCTGCCCGACCGGCGGCGGGCACACCGCGCAGGGATACAACTTCAACCTTCCCCACAGCCTGCCGGAAACCTCGACCGCGCAGGCCAATTGGCGCTTCTGCCAGAAGTGTTTCTCCATGTTTTTCTGGGGTTACCCGACCGACGGCGTCTGCCCGGCCGGCGGTCCGCACAGTGCCCAGGGATTCAACTTCACCCTCCCGCACGATGTGCCTGCGAATTTGTATTCCCAGAACGACTGGCGCTTCTGCCAGAAGTGCTTCTCCATGTTCTTCTGGGGTTACCCGACCGACGGCGTCTGCAAGGCCGGCGGTGCCCACAGCGCCCAGGGATTCAACTTCGTCCTTCCGCATCTGTAGGAACACGTCCCGGCGAGTCCGCCCTCCGTGGAAAAAGGAGAACCGGCCGTTTCGGGGAGCAGGGGTGGTCGACGGCAACGCCGCAAGGCGCGGCCCACCGCGGCTGCGGCTGATATCACTGCGGGCAGACGAGCCCAGCAAGATCCGCCGGACAGGACGTAGTACTGCACTTGCGGTTGAGGTGACGAGGTCACAGCTTTACGGGCTGTGACCTCGTTGCCTGTACTGGCCCTGGCGGGCTTGGTGTTGTGGGCGTCGGCCGGTTGGAACAGCGTTGGGGCGGCCGTTGGAGGGGCGAGGTCGTCCCTGGTCACCCTCGCGCGCTGGTCCGGGCGGGGCTGCTGCCTCCGCCTGGGCGGCCGTTGAAGCGGGCCGCTGTCCACAACTGGGTGGTCATGGTTCGTACCAGACGATGACAGCGATGCGAATCACGCGGGCCTCGGGCAGGGCGAGGTATTCGAGGAGGATGGGTTCGCGTTCGATCTGGAGCGCGTAGCGCAGGCCCGCATCGTCCATAGGGACGCCCGGGGGCCGTCGGCCGACGTCGATGGCGCTGCCTGCTTCGATCGCCAGGGCCCTGAGGTAGTTCGCGGTGGCTTTGCGCAGGTGGTCAGGCATGGCGAGGACGGTCTGCGCCGGTACTTCCCCGATGGTGACTGTCCAGCCGCGGCCGGTCCGATCATTCACAGGGCGGTTCCGTCGACGCGGTCGAGGAACTGGTCGACGGAGACCAGGTTGCGGCCGGCCTGGGTGTCGGCCCGGCTGCGTTCGGCGTCGGGTGCGCTGTTGAGCATGGCGGTCATCCACCAGCGGCGCATCACCGCGGGGACCGCGTGCTCCTCGGTGGCCAGGACCTCCGCGTAGAAGGCCAGTCGCTTCTCGCCGGTCAGGGCGTCACCGATGGCTCCGATGGTGTGCGGGATCACCGCTACCGGGCCGGGCGGCGGATATACGGGCTGGGCTGTCACGGCATCGTCCCCTTCGGTCGTGAGTCGAGTGTCCTACGCGAAACCGACGCACCGACAGTGGGGCGGGTCATCGGCGTCCCGTCCGGGCAACTGCCCCACGCCACGGCCGAGGAGGGAACGAGGTGTCGGCTGCCTACTCTGACCTCCCCGGCAACCATGTACGGGGGGTCACAGCCTGCCGGGGCAAGGACACCAGTTCGTACGGCGGACACCGCCTGCCCACGACTCCCCCGACCGGCGGACGGCAGTAGCTGCTCACGCGGGCGTGGTGTCCGGCGTGAGCGGGGCGGGGTCGGCGAGCACCTTCGGGTCGGTGGCCCACTCCGCGCCTCCGCCGGACGCCAGGACTCATGCCAGCGGGCGGGGCTCGTCGCCGTCGGGGCAATGGTGCGCAGGGTTCCGCGCCGGCCGGTCGAGGTGTCCTCGACGTCCCGGCCGATCCAAGCGTGTTGACGGTGGAGCGGGCTCACCGGGCCTGACCACCCGTCGTGGCCAGCGGTGCCCCGATGTGGCGCACGCGCACTCCGTCCTCCCGGAGCCAGCGGCTCTCGCTGTGGCGGAACTCGTGCGCCGGCTCCGGGACGATGGCGGCGGGCCGGCGTACGAGTTACCGCGGCGACGGCGACGGCCTCGGCCCGTTGCCGGATTCGCTGCCGCCCCTGGGCCACGGCCCGGATCGGGCTCTCGCCGTACGGTGATCACCTTGGTGGCCGTCAGCCCGCGTTCCCGCGCGAGCGTGTGGGCAGCCGACGCCTTTGTACTGCTCGGTTCGATTGAGTGGTCAGGTGGTCAGTGCCGCAAGCTCCGCGTTGGCGCGCTCGGTGACCAGGGCGAGGACGCGGCCGGCGACAGCCAGGTCCGCAGCGGGTATCCCACCCCAGACACGGGCGCTGACGGGAGCGGTCTCCGCACCGACGGTGGCCGTCAGCTCGCGCCCCGCCTCCGTGGGGCGAAGATGCGCGCCGTCCTCGACGAGCAGATGCTTGGCCAGCAGCTCGTCGAGAGTGGCGCGGATGTCGGCCGGATCGGCCTTGAGGTAGCCCCTGACCTGGGTGACGAGATCGTCGGGCGTCTGCGGGACATCGGAGGTGATGGCGGCCCGCAGGGCGATCTGCTGCTGGAACGTGATGCCGTGCCGGGACAGGACGTGCTCCAGAAGGCCGCGGGCGGCGTAGTGGGCGAGGGCCAGTGCGCGGGCATCGGCGGCGGGTTCGTTGGTGGTGGATGTGGATGCGGTGGTGGTCATGGCGTCGTCCCCTGAGTGTTCTCGTCGTTCGGCACGAATGGAGTGAGAGGTGCGTCGAGCAGGGTCGTCAGCTCGTCCGTGAACGCGCGCGTCCGCGGGTCGTCGGGGCCGCCGAGCGGCTCCAGCAACTGCTGAAGCAGTCGCTGTACGGCCGCGATGGCCTGCCGTGCGATGACCTGGCCCTGTTCGGTGAGGGCGAGTTGTACGGCGCGCGGGTCGCGGGGGTCCCGGGTGCGCTCGATCTGACCGGCCGACTCCAGGGTGCGCGCCAGCTTCGAGACGTACAGCGCCTCCAGGCCGGTGTGGTCTGCGAGTCGGCGCTGGCTGGGCCGCTCGCCGGTGCGCTGCATACCGTGCAGCGATGCGATCAGTACGTACTGCGCGTGGGTGAGACCCAGCGGAGCCACCGCTCGATCGACCGCGACGCGCCACTTGTTGGCGAGCCGCCATACCAGGAACCCGGGCGTGGGGCCCGGTGAAACCTTGCTCATGCCGAATAGAGTGCATGACTACTATGTCCATGGCTACTATTTTCCGTGGGTACGACACGGCGTACCCCGATCAGACCGACGGCGCCGACGGACCAGCCCTGTCGACCGGCGTCCTCGCCGGTGCCGAAGTCCCGGAAGGGACGCAGCGGTCGTCGAGGGCCGCGGCCCCCAGAACACCAGGGAGCGCGGTTCGCCGTAAGTTCCCGCACCCCGGGGCGCTACGTTCATCTGTCGCCGGGAGCAGGTCCCTCACCTCATGCGGGCTGTGAGTCTGCTGGCTGAGGTCGGCACTCACACAGACCACAGGGGCCGTTCGCCGCCGGGCGGCGAAGCGTTGACGCCAGGTGGACGGTGATCGTGCACAGTCTCTTGGTTGCACGCGTGAGGGCGACATACAGGTCGCGCTCGCCGCTGGGGCGGGCCGCGACGATCTCCTCCGGGCTGACGACGACGCTTGCGTCGAACTCCAGGCCGTGGGCCTCAGATGCCGCGCCCGGCGATCGCCCTGCCACCGCGGCAGGCCCAGTACTGCGGAAAAATCCGAGCGCGACCCGTCAGCGGCAACGGCGGGCGTTGAGCCGGGCGGCCTGGCGCGTCAGATGGTCGCGCTCGGCGAGGTTGGGTGCCTTGTGCGCCGCCTCGGCATACAGCCGCGCCGCCGTCGCCAGATCGCCGTCGCGCTCGTGGAGGTACGCCGCCACCGCGGTGTGGCGGGGCAGTGAGGCGTCCAGCGCCGCGAGCGCCGCCAGGCCGGCCCGCGGTCCGTCGGCCTCGCCGACGGCCACCGCGCGGTTGAGCCGAACGACCGGGCTGTCGGTCAGGCGCGTGAGTTCGTCGTACCACTCGACGATCTGCACCCAGTCGGTCTCCTCGGCGGTGGGCGCGTCTGCGTGGAGTGCCGCGACGGCGGCCTGGGCCTGGAACTCGCCCAGCCGGTCGCGGACGAGGGCCGCCTGCAGGATCTCGATACCCTCGGCGATCATCTCGGTGTCCCACCGGCCGCGGTCCTGCTCGGCGAGCGGCACCAGACTGCCATCGGGTGCGGTCCGGGCGGCGCGCCGGGCATGGTGAAGCATCATGAGGGCGAGCAGCCCAGCCACCTCGGGGTGGTCGACCTGGGCCGCGAGCTGCCGGGTGAGCCGGATCGCCTCGGCGGCGAGGTCGACGTCGCCGGAGTAGCCCTCGTTGAAGACGAGGTAGAGCACGCGCAGCACCGTGGCGACGTCGCCGGGCCGGTCGAACCGCACGCCGGAGACGGTGCGCTTGGCCCGGCTGATGCGCTGCGCCATGGTTGCCTCAGGCACCAGGTACGCCTGGGCGATCTGGCGGGTGGTAAATCCGCCGACGGCGCGCAGGGTGAGCGCGACCGCCGACGCAGGGGTCAGCGACGGGTGGGCGCACAGGAAATAGAGCCTGAGCGTGTCGTCCACCGCAGGCCCGGACCCCGGCGCCGGCTCCTCGTCGACCAGGTCCTCACGCCGGCGGCGGGCGGTGTCCGCCCGGGCCGCGTCGAGGAACTTGTGCCAGGCCACGGTGACCAGCCAGCCCTTCGGGTCCCGCGGCGGATCGGCCGGCCAGACCCGGACCGCCTCCACCAGCGCGTCCTGCACGGCGTCCTCGGCCGCCGCGAAATCGGCTCCGCGGCGGACGAGGACAGTGAGCACGCTCGGCGTGAGGCTCCGGAGCAGGACCTCGTCGATCGATGAGGTCACTCCGCGGTCACTCCGCGATGGTGGGCGGCGCGGACAGGAACGGGCGCACCTCCAGCCACTCGTGGATCGCCTTCCCGCCCGCCCCAGGGGCGGCCGACAGCTCCCCGGCCAGCTCGACAGCGCGCTCATGGCTGTCGACGTCGATCACCATCCAGCCGGCGATGAGGTCTTTCGTCTCGGCGAACGGGCCGTCGGTGACCGGCGGCCGCCCCTCACCGTCGTAACGGACCCACATCCCCTCCGAGGCGAGCGCCTGAGCGTCGACGAACTCGCCGGACTTCTCGAGCCGGGCCGCAAAGTCGTTCATGTACTGCACATGCGCCGAGATCTCCTCCGGCGTCCACCGGTCCATCGGCACGTCATTGACCGCAGACGGAGCGCCGCGGTAGTGCTTCAGCAGCAAGTACTTGGCCATCGTGTTTCTCCTCGGTACTGATGCGACCCATTGTGGTCGCGTTCGTAGCGGGGACGGAGCCGGTCACGGATTCTCGACATCGTCGTCCGAATCGTCGTCCGATTTTTTGGCTCTCGTGGATGAGCCTGGGGTGGATGAGCCTGGGTGAGCCGTTTCGGAGCGGGTCTCTCCGTGTCGAACGAACGGCGCCAGGAGCGGGCGCGTGCCAGTGCTCGTCCTCGGTGTCCTCGACGGCGTCCGGGTCCTGGAAGGGACGCGGGCCCCTGGCCAGGGGCCTGGCCAGGGCCGCTGACCTGGCGAGTGTCTGACACATAGCGCCGTCCGCCCGCAGGGCCGGGCGCACGGCGGCTGGTGCGTGCGATCGCAAGGCGGAGGGTGAGGCGTACGGCCCCGTCGGCCGGGAGTGTGCCGGGGGCCGCGGTCAGGGGAAGGACACGGAGCCGCCCAGCCAGACGTAGTTGATCTTGATACCCAGCCAGCGGCAGGCCGTGTACATGGCGCGGGTGCACGCGGCGCAGGGCTCGTACTGGCCCGTGATCGTCATGACGTCGCCCGCCCGGACGTCGGGGTTGCGGACGGCGCGGGCCTCGGTGTGGGTGGCCAGCGAGTTGCGGGGGTAGCCGAGGGCGGCCTCGGACGGCGACATGTTGCCGCTGGTCAGTTCGGCGCGGTAGATCTGGGCACCGCCGCGCTTGACGGTGACGGTGGCCGAGTGCGGCGGCCGGTAGTCGCTGCCCAGGAGGCGGGCGAGTTCGGCGTCGTTGGGGGACGTGCGCTGGTCGAGGACGGCCCTGGCGGTCTTGTCCTTGGCGGAGGCCAGTTTCCGTAGTTCGGCGTCCGACATCACGCGGTAGCGGTCGACCAGGGCGTTGGCGGCGTCCGCGTCCGCCTTGGCCAGCTTGCGCAGTTCCTTCCGGGGCATCGTGTCGTACGACGGGCCGGGCTCAGTACCACCGGACGCCGGGCCGCCGCCCCGGCTCTCCAGAGGGGCCAGCCGTTCCGGGGGCGCCTGCACGAAGCGCGGGCCGTCGGCGGCCATGGCGAGCGCCGGGATCAGCTCACCCGGGGGCCGCCCGGGCGCGGGCGTCCGGCTCTTCAGGAACTCCCCCGTCGCGCGTGCCGCCGCCTGGATCTTCGGTGTGGCCGCCCTGGTCGGTTTGTGGAGCAGCACCGCGACCAGGATGTCGATGCTGATCGCGACCGCCGCCTTGGCGAAGAACTGTCCGGCCAGGTCGAGCGCGGCCTCGTCCTGCGCCCCGACCGCCGTACTAATGAAGCCGTTGATGTCCCCGGCGATCTGGTACACCTCGGGGCCGACCAGCGCGGCCGACAACGCGATCAGGGCGACTCCGGCCGCACCCGCCGTACTGCCCTCCAGAACGGCGAACAGGATCGTCGTGCCGGCCATCAGCGCCAGCGACTGCGGTGTCAGCAGCTCCGCGACCTTTCCCCTGACCTCCTCGCCGCCGTACTTCTCCGCCCGCCGGATCGCCTCGGCCAGCTTGTCCATCACGGACATGGCCGCCACGTTCATCCCGGCGGCCGTCCCCGCCACCGGCCACGGCGGCTCGGCCTGCGGGAACCGCGCCCGCCACGCACCGTCCAGCGCCCGCCGGATCCGCTCGCCGTCGTACCGGTCCGCCATCCGGTGGCTGACGATCAGCAGCCGCAACTCCCGTTCCGTCAGGCCGTCCAGCGCGCCCCCGAGCTCCGGGTCAGGAACGAAGTCCAGCAGCCGGAAGGCGTTGTCGGCCGCCGTGAGCGTGAAGAACTCACCGAAGTCGGCTACCGCCAGATGCCCGCGGACCAGCCCGCCCCATCCGCCGGCCGGCGCCGGCACCTTGCGACGGACCACCTCGAACTGGTCCGGACGCTGCCGCACCCCCGAACGGATCACCGCGTCCAGCAGCGGTGTCAGCAGCTCCCCCGTCGTCCCGGTCTGCCGCAGCCCCACGGTCCGCAGGCCCGCTTCCAGCCGGGCCAGGGCGTACGGCCCGAGCCAGGCCGCCGCACCGAGGTTCCCCAGCAGATAACTGGCGTGCGCGAAACCGAGCTTCTCGATCTCGTCCACCATGCCGTCCATCGAACGGCCGTTGAGGTACTCCAGCACCTCCTTGAACTTCCCGGCCGCCACCCGCGCACCGAGCGTCTCCGTGGACGTACCCTCGGCGCCGCCCTTCGGCAGCTCCCGCTGCACCGGGGACCCACCGGCCGCATGCCCGTTCCCCGGCCCCACGACTGCCGCGGGCACCCCGCCACCGTTCAGGAGCTGCCGCACTGACGCATTGCCCGCTGTCTGCTGCAACCGCAGCAGCCCTTCGGGCCGGTGCTCCGGCGGGACGGCTGGCCGGGCAGGCGCGGCGGCGGACGAGGTGGCGGGCCGCCGCTCCGTCCGCTCGTACGCCCCTCGCCCCACGTGTCCTCACTTCCGCTGCCGCTGCGGCTCCCGCTCTCCCAGTGTCCGGATCGTTTCCCCGGTGGCCGAATCCCGGCAGGGCGGACCGGCGTACACGCGGGAATGCCCGATAGGGCACCGGTGAACGACGGCCCTGACCATCGCGACGGTCATACGTCGCGGGCACCACGCGGCGTGCCCTGGCGGCGGACGCGGGCCAAGAGGCGGGCGGGCACACGGACTCCCGCCCAGCCGCTGCTGCTGCGCATCGCCAACCGTCACATTCACCGGCGTATGGTGACCGGCGTCACGGCCGCTGACGCGGGGGCGGCGATTCTGGAGCGGCTACGGACCCGGGGGCCGGCCGGCTTGGATCCTGGAACACCCGTCGACCTGAAAGATCCCCTGGCCCGGCAGACCGCGGTGCGCGCCGCGGTCGAGGCGGACGCCGAGCTGCTGCCGACGGACGCGTTCGACCGCTTCGTCGAACTGGGTGTCTTCGTCGAGGACGAATCCATCCCGGTCGGCCTCATCGTCGCGTTGTGGCAGGCCACGAGTTCTCTGGACCAGGAACAGTCCAGAGAACTGTGCGCGGCACTGGGCGGCTTGTCCCTTCTCACGCTGGATCCGACCGCCGGGGGACGTGTCCGCCTGCACGACGTCATCCGCGGCTTTCTGCGCTCCGGGCTGGACGAGGAGCGCCTGCGCGAGGTGAACCGTGCGCTGGTCGATGCCGCCGCCTCCGATGTGCCGCCGGCCGGACCGCAGCCGGGCGGCGGTGCCGGACCGGCACGCGCCTGGTGGCAACACCCCGACCGCTACGTCGCCGACCACTTCATCACCCACCTGCTGGACGCCGGGCACGCGCGGGAGGCAGAAGCCCTGGCGCTCGACCTGCGCTGGATCGAACAGCGCCTGGACCACAGCGGAGCGAGCGCACCCCTGGCCGATTTCGCACGGGTCCCCACCCCAGCGGAGCGCCAGGCGGCCATCGACCTCGCGCGGGCATCGCACCTGCTCGAACCGACCACCCCCGCCCACGCCCTCAGGGCGATCCTCCGCAGCCGCCTGGCCGGATCCGACACCTGGCGTGGTCAAGTGGCCGCCTGGCGCTCCGCCCACCCCGTGCTCTAGAACCGGTGGCCACTGCCCGATCTGCCCCACCCCGCGCAGATCCGCGCCCTGACCGGCCCTGCCGGCGACGTAAACGCGGTGGCGTCTCCCCCGACGGCACCTGGCTCGCCACCGGCAACGAAGACGGCTCGGTGGAGATCTGGGATACGGCAACCTGGCGCCGGACCACCACTCTCACCAGCCACACCCGCGGGGTGGCCGCACTGGCCATCGCGCCCGACGGCGCCTGGCTCCCCACCGGCGGCAGCCGTGACGGTTCGGTACGGATCTGGCGTAGTGGCCCAGGAAGTTGATGTGATCGTAATGGAGCGGGGAGAGCCGTGCGAGCAGCTCGTCGGTGACGAAGAAGCCGTCGGCCGCAAGTTACTTGACGGCAGCCTCGATGTTGAGGCTGTTGCAGGGGGTATCCGCGGCCGAACGGGGTCACCACTGCCGTTTTTTAGGTAGATCACTTGAGGTCGAGGCCGAAGGAGAAGCCGACGCAATCCGCCGTCACGTCTTCACTGCCAAGCGGGATTGCGGCTCGGTAGCCAGGGTCCGAACAGAGACTCGTACTCTTCGCCCGTCTCAACAGTGAGCACGAAGTCAGGCTCGGTAGCGGAAGCCGCTGCATGCAGGCGAGCCAGCAAGACCGGAACGGATTCCAGTTTCAAGTTCAGTGCCGTCGCCAGGCGAGCTCGCTGAGCGCCGATCTCCGGTTGGTCCCCGAGCTCGTCGCGCCCCAGGTGATCGGCAGTTACCAGCATGACCGCCAGATCACCGGCGCCGGAGAACTTCAGGCAGTCCCACCAGGACGGCAGCCCCACCATGATCTCCAGTGCTGCGGCAAGACTCTGGCCGACCAGACCGGCCTGCCCTTCGGAGCTGGCGTAAAGCACGGGTCGAGCCGTACCGCGATCACCGCACTGAAAGAACGTCCCGCCGGTGAAGTCGCCAGCGATGCCTTCCAAAGCCAGCCCGGACGAAAGTCTGACCGGTTCACCGTGATCGCCACGCGAGAGATCGAACTCGCACACCTGCCACAGCAGCTCGGCGAGACCAGGGTCACGCCGGATCGAGTCAAGGATTTCGTCGTCACGCATCACGTCGTGGACGATAGCAACAGGCCCACACACGCACTTTCACGAGCGCCTTCGGTCTGGTTTCCGTAAGTGGAAACCTGCACGATCCGGCCTCCGCCCCAGGGTCGCAGGTGCCGGTAGAGGCACGACTGTGCCTGCGACATGGATGGAACCGGAGAGGTTGGTGGCAACCGGTGGCCGATCTGCGCATCGGTGAGCTCTTCGGCGGCGCCGAACAGCCCCCGTACACGGCGTTGTTGACCACCGGCCCAGGGCCGCTGCCAACGCGGTGCGAGTGTGACTACGGCTGCGGTGAGTCGCCTGGTTGTCGCAGCCACACAACCAGTCACACTCCGATGCTTGGCCGATGTGCGCGGCCGTACCCTGCGGCACACACACTTGGCCCGGCACCGTAGGTCCGGGGTAGAGCGGGCTCCCGGCCCGCCGAGCGTGGTCGTGGGCGGTCTCCGCTCAGGCCGGCGACGTGATCGGGTAGACATCGACATCGAAGAACCGGGCGAAAGGCAGGGTTGCCAGTGTTTCCGCGACTTGATTCTCATCGGCGGCGATGACCTCGATGAACGTTGCCCGCCGGGCGGCAGAAACGTAGTGGGCACCAATCCGCCCATCCGTGCGCAGCATCTCTATCTGCCTCTGTTCGTCATCTCGCAGCGCGGCGAATTCCGTGAAGTCCGTGTCGTCGCGGAGGGTTGCGACCACCATGAACGTCGGCGTCGCGGCGGTATTCGGGGTCAGTGACATGGTCTGCCCTTTCGATGGCGGTTGGTGCTGTGATTACGCGAGGCCGGGTCGACAGAAGTGTCGGGCGGCGGATCCCGGGGTGCGGGTCGGTCCGGGTCGTGCGCGCCGGTGGAGACCGTTCGGGAGCGAATGCCGGGAGGTCACGGCGCTTTCCCGACAACAATGGGCATGGCGGATTGTCGGGCGCAAGGCCATGAGCCTGCCGTGAGCAGGACGCGCGTCGCCGGCATCACACTTCACTGAGAAATGTGAACTCAGGCCCGGAAGGTCATACTTATCGGGATTCGAACAACGCGACGATCACTCGGTCGTGATGATGAGCTTTCCGCCCTTGGGTGTGCGGTTGCGTTCAAGCTCCGTGAGCGCCGCGATCGCCTCGCCGAGCGGCACAGTGCGCGCAACCGGCAGGCGCAGCATCCCCTCCCCGGCAGCCCGCGCGACCGCCTCGAGGTCGGCTACGACGGCCTTCCCGACCAGCACCCGATACGGTCCCGGCAGGGCGCTTCTGGCGAACTTCGCCGGCGTGGGGTTGATGTCGATGACGCGACCACCCGGCTTGAGCAACGCCTGTGCGGCTCTGATCGACAGTGTGCCGGCAGTATCGAACACGACGTCGAATCGCCCCGCGAGTTCCGTCGCGTCAAAGTCGAAGTCCACGACCGGGGCGATACCAAGGCCGTGTGCCTCGTGCATGGCGGTGTCCCGGCAACTGCCTCCCACGGAGGCGCCGTACGCCAAGGCGATCTGTGCGGCAGCTCGGCCGACTCCGCCGAGGCAGCCATGGATGAACACGGCTTGCCCGGCGTGCACTTTGCCTGTGTTGACCATGGCCTGGAAGGCGGTTAGCCCGGCAACGGGGATCGCGGCGGCCTCCCCCCAAGAGAGATTCATCGGCTTCGTCACGACCGCCTTCTCTTTGGCGACAACCATCTCGGCGAACGCTCCCGCCGTCTTCAGGCTTGACCCTCCGAGCACTTCGTCGCCGACACCGAGTCGCACGACGCCGTCACCGACCGCCTCCACGACGCCCGCGAAATCGTGCCCCAGGCCACGCGGGAACTTCCGGCCGGTCATGATCTTCATCTCACCGTTGCGGATCTTCCAGTCCATCGGGTTCGCGGCGGCCGCCTTCACGCGGACCAGAACCTCACCGGGTCCGGGCCGCGTCGGCTGGAAATCCTCGAACCGCATCACCTCGGGACCGCCGTACTGGTGGTACTGGATGCGCTTCATCGTCGTCATGGCGAACACCTCTACGTAGCGATGTCATCAAGTGACATCACCCTAACACGCCGATGTCACCTGATGACATCACGGCGGGAATCAGCGCGCGGCAGCACTAAACTCACAGCATGGGACGATGGGAGCCTGGAGCCAGTGGTCGACTGCGCGAGGCCGCACTAGACCTATATCTCGAACGCGGCTTCGAACAGACCATGGTGGCCGACATCGCCGAACGGGCCGGCGTGACTGCCCGTACCTTCTTTCGCTACTTCACCGACAAGCGCGAGGTCCTCTTCGACGCCTCGGCCGAGCTGGAGAAGAAGTCGTTGGCCGCGCTGGAGGCGGCGCCCGCCACGGCGTCGACGCTGGATCTGGTCGCGACCGCGCTCGACGCCACGGTCGACATCATCGGACACGACCATGAACTCGCCCGGAAGCGGCACGTGGTGATCATGGCCAACTCCGATCTCCGAGAACGTGAATTGATCAAGCTCGCACACATGTCGGCCGCACTCGCCGACGGGCTTCGACGGCGGGGCATCGGCGACGCCGAGGCCAGCCTGGCCGCCGAGGCCGGCTCCGCGGTGTACCGGGTTGCCTTCCAACGATGGGCCGATGCCGACGACGACCTCGATCTACGCGATGTCATTCGCCGGTCGTTCGCCCAACTGCGAGCCCTGACCGCCCCCAACTGATCCAGGCGCTTGCCGACGGCCCGAGCTTCGGAGAGTGAACTGCTGAGGTCTGGGCGAGCCTGATCACACACGGCGGTGCCGCCGGCGCACGCGCACCGACCCGTCGGCGCGGCCGGCCGTACCAGCAGATCGAACTCGCCTCCGGCAGAGCCGCCGACCCCGTGCCCGCCAGGTCGCCGCACTGCTCGTCCGAACTTCCGAGCGGCGCCTGACCGTGGCCCTGGTGGTCATGGACCTGCTGTGCGCGCCGCAGCGCGTTGTTGCCGGCCAGGGCTCTCGGGCTGCACCGCTGCGCCAAGGCCGCACACAGAGCGGGCACCCCTCGGACTGACACCACAGCGCCACAAACTTAGGGCAGCCTTCCCTGATCGTCTACATCTATGTAGACTCCTGGCCGGTATCGCGCCACAGCGCAGGACTGGCTCCTCCGTACAGGAGCAGGAGGACATCTTCGGCCCGACAAGAAGGAAGGCGACCCGGCATGTGCATGGCGCACCCAGGCTCCAACGACGGGACGACCATCCTCCGCCGCGGCCACTCCGTCACCGGCAGCATCGACGGGCTCGGCCGGGCGGTGCGCGTAACTCCCGGGAACCGCATGAGGTCCCGTAACTCAGAATCAGAAAGGGAACCGACGTGTTCGGGAACTACCTCATCGGGCTGCGCGAAGGGCTGGAGGCCAGCCTCGTGGTCTGCATCCTCGTCGCCTATCTCGTCAAGACCGGGAACCAGCGCCGACTGCCGCCCGTCTGGGCGGGCGTGGGAATTGCGGTCGCGCTCTCCCTCGGCTTCGGTGCCCTGCTGCAGTTCGGCTCCTCCACCCTGACCTTCCAGGCCAAGGAGGCCCTTGGCGGCGGCCTGTCCATCCTGTCCGTCGCCCTGGTGACCTGGATGGTCTTCTGGATGCGCCGCACCGCCCGCCACCTCAGGAGCGAACTTCAGGGCAAGCTGGACGCGGCCCTCGCCGTCGGCACCGGCGCCCTCGTCGTCACCTCCTTCTTCGCCGTCGGCCGTGAGGGCCTGGAGACGTCCCTGTTCATCTGGACGGCCGTGCAGGCCACCGGCGACGGTGTCCGCCCGCTCGTCGGCGCCCTGTTGGGACTTGCCACCTCGGTCCTGCTGGGCTGGCTGTTCTACCGGGGCGCACTCAGGATCAACCTGGCGAAGTTCTTCCGCTGGACCGGCGCCATGCTCGTCGTCGTCGCGGCCGGTGTCCTCGCCTACGGCATCCACGACCTTCAGGAAGCCGACCTCCTGCCCGGCCTGCACCGCCTCGCCTTCGACATTTCGTCCACCATTCCCCCGGACTCCTGGTACGGCACGCTGCTCAAGGGCGTGTTCAACTTCCAGCCCGACCCCACCGTTCTGCAGCTCATCGTCTGGGCCGTGTATGTCCTCCCGGTGATGTTCTTCTTCCTCGCACCCGAGCGCTCCGCCTCGGCACCAACAAGCCGACAGGTGCCGGCCGGGCAGCCGGCCGCCGAGTAGCACCAGGCCGTGGCCAGTGCGGATCCCACCCCGCACCGACACCACCGTGCAGAACTTCGTCCTCGTCGCCCTCATGGCCGTCCGGGCCGTCGCGGTCGCCATCGCCCTCGAACTGATCGCCCGCTCCGGCCTCACGACCCCGCCCCTCACAACCTCGCCTGCCTCGGAGCGGCAGGACAGGCGACCCTCACACGCCGGTGGCGCACCCGCCGAACCATGCGTACCGCCCTGTCGCACAAGGCCCTTCGGCGAGAGACGAACAGCTGATGTACGAGCCGCGGACACCTGAACCGGACCGGCCCCGGCCGGAGAATGACACCGCTGCGCGGGCCGAGCACGCCATCAGGTGGCTGACCGAGGGCGATGAGGCCGAGCGAACGCTGACGGCGGCGCTGGGCGGGCTGCCGAACGAGCGTGACGACCGCGTCGCGCGGATGGCCGCCCTCCTCCAGGCCACCGCACGCGGTCTCGGGCCGCGAGCCGCCGCCGTGTGGGCCGGTGTGCCCGAACGCATGGCCATCGCCCTATTGGCCATCACCGTCAACATCGTCACCGTCTCAGTGGCACCCGACACCACAAAGGCGGTGACCCGCCGATGAGCGACCTCGCCCCTGTCCACCCTCTCGTCCCCACGGCCGCGGACGTGTCGCCTCTCATCGCCGTCACCGGCCTGGAGATACGCCTTCTCGACGGCCGCGTCCTCCTCCCCGCCATCACCGCGCGGATACACGCCGGGCGGGTCACCGCCCTCATGGGAGCGTCGGGCTGCGGCAAGACCACGCTGCTGCGCGCCCTGATCGGGCATCTTCCCCGGGGCGCAGCCATCACCGCGGGGACACTCGACGTCCTCGGCCGCACACCGCACCGGCTCACCCCCCGACGAGCTGCGCCGGCTGGGGCGCACATCCGTCGCGTACGTCGGCCAGGAACCCGGCTCCGCCCTCAACCCCCGCATGACCGTACGCCGCCTGGTTGCCGAACTCGCCACCGACCCGCGCGAAGAGAACGTCGCCGAGCTGCTCGCCGAGTGCCGTCTGCCCACCGGCACGGAAATCGCCGACCGCAGGCCCACCGCCCTGTCCGGCGGCCAGCAGCGCCGCGTAGCCCTCACCCTCGCCCGCACCCCGAAGGTTCTCCTGCTGGACAAGCCGACCGCCGGACTCGACACCACCCTGCACAACGAGATCGCCCGGCTGTTGCGCCGGCTCGCCGTCGGCCGGAACCTCGCCGTCGTCGTCGCCACCCACGACTCCGAACTCGCCGCCGCCTGCGCGGACCGGACCATCCGCCTCACGCCCACGGCCGCCACCGCCGCCCCGTACTCACCGGCGCCGCGTTCACCGCGGCGCCCGGCTCGGCCACGGCTGTCGTCGGCCCCTCCGGATCCGGCAAGACGACCCTGTTGCGCCTCCTGGCCGGGCTCCACCCCACCCACAGCGCACAGCTCACCCTCGACGGCCGCCCACTGGCCCCGCAGATCCGGCGCCGTACCCATGAACAGCAACGCCGCATCCAGTTGGTGCCGCAGAACCCGCTCGCCGCGCTCAACCCTCGTCACACCATCGGCCGGCAGCTCGCCCGGCCCCTGCGTCTGTACGCCGGCCTGCCCAGGAATGAGCGCCCCGACCGCGTCGCCGCACTCCTCACCCAGGTCGGTCTCACCGCCGACTACGCCGACCGCTACCCGAACGAACTGTCCGGCGGACAGCACCAGCGCGTCTCCATCGCTCGCGCACTCGCCGCCGGCCCCGACATCCTGCTCTGCGACGAAATCACCTCCGCCCTCGACGGTGACATCGCCACCGGCATCATGGGCCTCCTCACCAGCCTGCGCACCGAACACCACATGGCCCTCGTCGTGGTGTCCCACGAACACCACCTCGTCGCCCGCTACACCGACACCGTCCACCTCCTCGACTCCGGCCGCATCACCGGCAGCGGCCCCACCGCGACCCTCCTGACCGCACGCACCCACCGCGAACAAGCCGAGACCGCAGGCACACACGGCCCGACCTGAAAACGCCCGCGTCGCTCTGCGCCCGGCACCAGGCCGTTTCCCGGGTTGCGGTTTTCGGAGGAGTGAGTAGAACGGTGGAGAACGACTCCTCGTGCGTGTCACTGATCTCCCGCCCTCTCAGGCGGTCACGGATCCATGGTGACTGCCGGCCAACGAGACTCCAACGTTCATCAGTAGGCGGGCAGGCAAGGGAGCGGGTCGGCCACGGCGTAAAACCGCGGATCGGTCATCGTGCTTATGAATTGACGCGAGGCAGTGTCATGGCCGCGAGGTGGAGACGGACCTAATCGACACCAGCAGCCCGAAAGGAAGCGGACAATATGGCGAGTGCAGCGCTTAAAAATGTCCTCATCACAGGCGCGGGTACCGGATTTGGACTTGAAGCCGCTATGCGCTTGGCGAAAAAGGGCTTCGCCGTAATCGCCGCGGTGGAGATCTACGGCCAGGTCCAGACCCTGAAGCGCCAGGCGGCCGAGCGAGGCGTAAGCCTGGAGGTCGAAAAGCTCGATGTGACCAGCGAGGGTGATCGTCGTAAAGCCCTGAATTGGGGTGTGGAGATCCTCGTGAACAACGCAGGAGTCGGCGAAGGCGGCTCAACGGTGGACATTCCCGCACCGAACATCCGGCACCAGTTCGAGGTCAACGTGACGGGACCACTGCTCCTCACCCAGGGAATCGCCAAACAGATGGTCAAACGTGGTGCCGGAAGAATCGTCTGGGTGTCATCCCGGGAGGGCCTGAACGTCAACCCCTTCACCGGCATCTACTCCGCTTCCAAGCACGCAGTCGAGGCGATCGCCGAAACCATGGCCTACGAACTGCAGGAACACAACATCGAAGTGGCGACGGTCAACCCCGGGCCATTCCTGACCGGCTTCAACGACCGGATGTTCCAGACCTGGGAGAGCTGGGAGGACGACCCGTCCCAGCGGCTCTTTGACTACTCCAAGCTCGCCTTCCCCCGTGCACAGTTCGATCCTGAAGCGGTCTATGCGACGTTGACGTCCGTCGCTGCCGGAGAGGTCAGCAGTTTCCGCAATCTGGAGCCCACGTCGATGATCGAGGAAACCAAGCGCCTCCAGCAGGTTCCCTGGGAGCGCAAGGTCACGGACGGCCTTGGGACCCGGCATCAGGCGATCCAGCAGTCCTACGAGATGCAGCCCGAGACTCCCGTCACCGACTGACGGGCTTCCCAGCCCACGCGTTCCTCGCTCCGATCGGCCCAAACGCGGTCGCCGGTGCGAGTGGCGGCCCGGCCCGGCTGGATCCGCCCCCATGCCTGGGGGGCGACGGCCCGTACGCCGTGCGAAGTGTCCAACGGGCATCCGCCCCCATCCCGACGGCCGTAGGTCACCTCCGCCGGCGGAGGGCGCGCGCGGCGATCCGTGGTGTCAACAGAGTTTCGGGGCGACGGTTGAGTGAAAGCACCGCGAAGAACGCTTCGGCGACGACCGGGTCGGTGTTGGCCGCGGCCAGCACTCGGGCCAGGTACTCCTGCTGCATCCTCCCGAGCCGGCCCGGCTCCGGTCCGTCCGTGCCCGGATAGCGGCGGTCCTCACCCGTCGCGATCACCCAGGCCGGCCTCACGCACTTCGCCACCGCTCTCTGCGTCTGCTGTGTCCGGGCGGCGATGTCCGCCGGCTCACGCCCGGCGATCCGACCGGCGATGACCTGCGCCTGCAGGGCCGCGACCGTCATTCCGTGCCCGTAGACGGGGTTGAACCGGCACAGGGCGTCTCCGACCATCATCAGCCCACGCGGCCACCGTCTCACGCGCTCGAAGTGCGTCCACTCGTTCGCCGTCGCCCGGAAGGCGACCGCGTCCGACAACGGCACCGCGCCCCTCAGCGCCTGCGACAGCTCAGCCGAACGCAGCGACGCGGCGAACGACAGCCAATCCTCCTCACTGGTGGGTGGCTGGTGTTCGCCTTGCCCGATGAGTGTGATCAGCCACCGGCCGCCGTCGACCGGAAGGATCACACCGCCGCGCGGCACGTCCGGGTTGCCCTGGACATACATGGCCTTCCAGGGTCTCTCGTCGGCCGGGCGCCCGAAGTAGCGGGAGGAGTAGCCGAGACGCGCGTCGACCCGCTCGGTCACCGGCGTGGGGCAGCCCAACTCACTGAGCCAGCCCGCGGCACGGGAACTGCGACCGGCGGCAACGACCACCAGCCCCGCCCCCATGGTGAACTCGGCCCCGTCCGCGCCCCGTTCACGCAGCCTCACACCTCCCACCGTCTGCCCGGCCCGCGCCGGAAGAAGCCCGGTCACCTCATGGCGGTCCAGTACGGTCACCGCGGACCCGTCCGCGACGACCCTGCGGCGCAGGGCCGACTCCAGGAGTTCGCGTGAGACGGACAGGTAGTCCGCTCCCCGTACGCCGCTGAACCACCGCGCGGCGGAGAGCCACCGCATTTGTTCGGGGGCACCGACGACAGCGCCCCCGGCGGCTTCGAGGCCGGTGATGACACCCGGCAGAAGTTCTTCCATCGCCGCCATGCCGCGCGACCACAGGATGTGCACATGCCTGGATTGCGGTACACCGGGCCGGAACACCGGCGGCCCGTCGGGGAGCGCGTCCCTCTCGATCACCGTGACACGCTCGAAACTCCGTCCCAGCACATGGGCGGTGAGCAAACCGGACAACCCGGCTCCCACCACCACCGCGTGACCCGTCACATCGTCCGTCACCACGCACCCCCTCCACCGCAAACCACGCTCCGTATCATCTCGCACACGCCCTGTGGGCAACAGTGCGCACAAGCCAATCAACGCGAAGGCCGGGTCGTGGTCGTGGTCGTGAGTCCGGGGCATCAGGGCATCCCACGGGATGCGTCCGCGGAAGGGTCATGCTTCCGGACGGAGTTGTACGCGAATCCGACCGCGCGGGGCGACGCATCATTCGAGTTGTGCGACGCACTGTTGTGCACGGACGGGCCGATACGGACGCCGGCCGGTACTCATCGCCGTCTTGGCGCTGTGTTTGTGCTTACGCAGCGGGAGGCGTTGGCGCCCGGCGGTCACGAGCAGTCGAACCAGTGCCCGATGGGGCGATCGGGACAGGTACGGCACTCGAATACATAGACGCCTCCGGCGTCGCCGAGGCACAGCCCGGCGGGGTTGTGAGCGTCCTCCTTCCATCGCGGACCGCCCGATTCGTTCTCGTCGGCCCGGTCCTCCTCGGGAAGCCATGTCCGCCAGGACTCACCGTCGAATTCCCAGCTGGACACCGTCAGGAGGTGCTCCATCTGGCTGCCGCACCCTTCGCAGTCGGGCCATACCGGATCCTGCGTCCAGCCCGGGTAGCCGCCGAGCTTGATCCCCGGGGCCTCCGCCAGGTGGTAGGAGTACCGCAGGCCGGTTTCGGCGAGCAGTTCGTCGAAGCGGCCGTCGAGGGCGTCGTGAACCCCGTCGGGAAGGTCCCGGCTCGGGTACTCGGTCACCTGCTCGGGGTGCACGGCACAGGGAGCCGGGTACCAGTCCTCAGGAAGTTCAGCGGCCGGCAACGGAGTCGGCAGCACATCGCCGACGGCACTGGAGTCCCGCCAGTGGACCTGGGGCAGGGGATAGCAGAATTCGCCGTGCCCGTAGGGGCACCACAGGACCTGCAGCAAGTCCGTGCCCTCGGGGAAGGGCACGGACGGCGCGTCGGCACGGCGGACCTGCACGACGGGAACCATGGGTACCGAGGGCGCGGGCTGATTCATGTCGTCCAGGCCGTAGTGCTCCTCCTCGCAAACCGGCCAGGGCTCCGCGGCAGGCCAGAGCAAGGGACCTCCCACGGAACTGTCCTCGCACATCGGAGAACCGGAACGCGGATGCAGGCGGACGGACTCACGGCGGAAGGGCAGCAACTCGGGAAAGAGGCTTTCCACATCGACCGGACGGCTGGGCGTGTGACGGGACATGTGCAGGACTCTAGAACCCAGGTACGACAACCAGCCCGCAGGGTTTATGCCGATGGCGGTGCAGGCGGCGGATCCGCCTCGCTGCGGATGCGCCTGGTTGCCCGGAAGAACCATCGGTTGCGGCCCCGTGTCGGTGGGGCACGGGGCAGCAGGCCCGTGTGCGGATGTCAAGCGGCCGAGCGGACGGCGAGATCTGCGGCGGTACGTGCGAAGCGGACGGCCTCCTGGAATCTGAACATGCCTTCGGGGTCAGCCGGTTCGTCCTCGTCGGGGATACGGGCAGCCTCCCGGATCGTGCGCAGGGCCGACGCTGCGACGACGACCGGGGTGGTGGTCTAGATCCGATTTGACGACGACGTTGACCTTGGCGATGCCGCGGTCGGCACCGGTCACCATCGCCAGCAGGTCTGCCCCCACGGGAGTGTGATGGTTGCCGCGGACGGGCGGGGCGGTCAGGTGTTGATCTCGGGGAAGCGGTACTCGATCCGGTCACGCTTGGTGTAGAGCTGCCAGTAGGTCTCGGCGAGTTCATCGGGGTCGAGAACATTCAGGCCGGTGACACCACCGGTGACGGCGGCCAGGTCCTCGGGCGTCATCGCGTTGTATGACTCGCTGTTCTTGATCAGTGCGGCCAGAGTGGAGACGCCCGCGTAGACGCCGGCGTCGGCGACCTCTCCGTGCAGGGAGTGGACGAAGTTGCGGATCGCCGACATGGCCGGGCCGATGCCGCTGATGTGCGGTTGCGGGTCGGCTGCGGTGAATCCGCCGGTGACGATGAAGCCGCCGTTGCCGCGTTCGGTCATCTCGGGCAGAACCGCGTGGGCGATCTCCACCGGGGTGAGCAGGAACAGGTTGACCAGCGGCGCCAGTCGGGCGGCGTCCAGCTCGGCGGCGGGGATGAAGGCGGTGCCGCCGGGAAGGGGCTGGTACGAGACGACGTCGATACGGCCGAAGCGCTCGCGGATGGTATCGACGACCGGGCGGGCGTTGGCCGGGTCCGACAGGTCGGCCGGGAAGGCGGCTGCCTCGATTCCTTCCGCGGCGAGCTCTTCGGCCATGGCCTGGAGCCGCTCGGCTCGGCGGGCGATCAGCGCGACGCGGAAGCCTTCCTTGCCGAAGCGGCGGCCGAGTGCGGTGCCGAGACCGCTGCCGGCACCGAAGATGGCGACAACCTGGGACATGGATGTTTCCTCACTGTGCTACGGGAATCGTCTGCTACGGAGTCGTCGACCGGCGGCCGACGGAGAGAAGGCCGATCCTTAGCGAGCCTCTCGGCCTGGGGCGGGCCGGCGGGACATTCCTCGAACCGCGCCGATCAGGTTCGGCGGGCCCATGGCCTCGTCCAGGTCCTGTCCGGCGGATCTTCGGGGATCAGACCGCGACGGACGCTGCGATCCGATCCAGCAAAATCCCAACGAAAGACCCTAGGCGGAGAAGTCGATGGACCGGGCGAGCTCCCGGCCGGCGTCGACCTCTTCCAGACGCCTGGTGAGCGCGGACCGGATGGCCGCGTGGGCATCGCTGCCCAAGGCGACGCGGCGCGGCGCGGGCGTGGTGTCGGCGGAGTCGATGATGGCGGCCGCCACCTTGACCGGGTCGCCGGGAGCTTCGGCGGTGAGGTTGCCGGCGGCCCGGACGGCCTGGTGCACCTGTCCGACCGGGGTGTCGGCGTAGACCGGCAGCGGCTCGGCGACGCTCAGGGAAGCGCCGAATCCGGTGCGGATCACGCCCGGCTCGATCATGGTGACGCCGATGCCGAACGGGGCCACCTCGCCGATCACGGACTCAAGGAAGCCCTCCACGCCCCACTTCGAGGCGTGGTACATGCTGGCGCCCGGGCCGGAGATATGGGCGCCCATGGTGGACGTCTGGATGAACCGTCCGCCGCCCTGGGCGCGCAGATGCGGGACAACCGCACGGAAGAGCTGAATCGGCGCGGTCATGTTCAGTGCGATCTGCTCGTCGACCGTCTCGTCCGACAGTTCCTCGGCCGCGCCGACCGCGCCGCGCCCGGCGTTGGAGAACACCACGTCCACGCGGCCCAGCTCGGTGAACGCGCGCCCGACGACCTCACGGAGCGCGGCGGTGTCGATGACGTCCAGCGCCGCCGTCCACAGCAGCTCCGGGTACTTCTTCTTCAGGTCGTCCAGGACCTCGGGCTTGCGCGCTGTGGCGGCGACACGGTGCCCCGCCTCCAGCAGTTGCTCGACGACCGTCCGCCCGATGCCGGCCGACGCGCCGGTGACAAACCACGTCTGTGCTGCCACGACCACTCCTTAATCCAACTAGTTGGTTGCAACGCAAACGTACGCTGCCGCTCCCCCACCGTCAAACCATCCAGTTGGATTTATCGTGAGTCCGCCACCGGGAATGCAACTGCCTGGTTGGTTTACTCTTGCCGGATGGGATACGACTCCGCCGCCACCCGCGCCCGGCTGCTCGACGCCGCCTTCGACGAGTTCGTACGCGTCGGGCTCGCCGGCGCGCGCGTGGACCGCATCGCCGCCGCCGCGTCCGCGAACAAGCAGGCCATCTATGCCTACTACGGCTCCAAGGACGCGCTGTTCGACGCCGTACTCGCCGACCGGCTGACGGTCCTCGCGGACATGGTGCCCTTCACCCCCGCCGACCTGCCCGGCTACACCGGCGCCCTGCTCGACGCGCTGACCGCCGACCCCGGGCTGCTGCGCCTCACCCAGTGGAAGGCGCTGGAGCGCCCCGGCGCCTCACACCTGGAGCGGGAAGCCCACGTCACCAAGGCCGCCGAGATCGCCGAAGCCCATGGCGTCAGCGCCGAGGCCGGGATGGACATCCTGATGCTCGTCGTCGTAGCCGCCCAAGCCTGGGCCACCACGGCGCCGGAGATCCGCAACCCGAACGGTGCCGACGAAGCCGCCCGGCTCGTCCGGCACCGGGCAGCCATGACCAAGGCCGTCCAGGCCGCCCTCGACGCCGCGCTGCCCGCGACGACCTGACAACGAACCCATCCCGCCAACGCGTTACACCCCGGTCCGGTAGGCCTCCAAGCGGTCGGCCAGTTCCGTGGGGTGGCCGAGCATGGGGCAGTGGTCGCCGGGCATTTCGTCGGGTGCAATGCCCAGGCGCTCCCGCACGATCCCGCGCATGTACCCGGCGGGGAAGAAGCGGTCGTCCCGGGCCAGCAGGAACCTCGTGTGTACGTCCGGCCATGCGGCCAGCGGCCATGGCTTCATGAACGGGGTGGCCGACTGCGTACGCGCGTGTTTCCCGGCCTCGGCGATCAGTTCCGCCGGGGTGTCGTGGTGGAACAGGGCGGTGTCGTCGTCGGGGTCCCTGCCATCGCGTTCGTCCTGTTCGCGCCTGGCCTGCTCGTAGCCGGTGTTGGTCCACCACTGGCCCGGGGTCTCCCCCGGTGCCGGGATCTGTGCCTGGAGCATCACCAGCAGGTCCACCGGCACGCGGTCGCACACCAGCGGGGCGGTGAACCCGCCGAAGGAGTGGGCCACCAGGATCAGGTCGGTGCGATCACCGATGGCGTCGACCACGGTGTCGGCGTACTCGGCCAGCCCGGCCGAATCGTCGTCGCACGGCAGGTCCACCGCAACCACGTCATGGCCCCGCCGGCGCAACTCGGCCTCCAGCAGATGCCAGTACCACGGGCTGGACGCGGCACCGGGAATCAACACATACGTAGCCATCGTCGGGGAGCCTTTCGGTAGCGGACACGGTGAACGGACGCCGCTTCGGCGGACTGGGGAAGACCCGGTCGACGATACCTACCGGCGGCGGTTGCACCGGCGGCTCACCGTGCAGAAGTCCCGTCACATGCCGGCCCGGGCCGTGTGCCCGGACCGTTGTGCCACGGCGAGCGCGGACCGCGCGCCAGGGCGTGTTACGCAAGCCGCCTGGCTCGCGACGCCCGTCGGCACACTGCGGGCGGCCCCGCCCGGGAGCAGGCGAGGCCTCACACGCCAACGGTCAGCTGGGCTGACGGGTGGGCATGATCGTGACCTGCTGAAGGTTCACCCGCGGCGACAGGCCGGCGATGAACCCGATCGTCCGCGCGATGTCCTGGGGCGTGAGCCACTCCATCGTTTCCTTCGATCCTTCCAGCCACTGCAGCGCGCCGTCGTAGGTGACATGGTTCTGGAGCTCGGTGCCGACGATGCCGGGTTCGATCGCGGACACACGTACGTTCTTCGCGCCCAACTCGGCGCGCAAGTGGCGGGAGAGGTGGGTGACGTAGGCCTTGGTGGCTGAGTAGACGGCGAAGTGCGGGAAGATGTTCTGTGCCGCGATCGACGAGGTGTTGATCAGGTCGGCCACCCCGCGCTCGGCCGCGGCCTTCACGAGGTGGGGTGTGAACGCGCCGATGACATTCATCAGCCCGGTGACATTGAGGTCGATCTGGTGCTGCCACTGGTCCACCGGCCGTTCTTCGACCGGGGCGGGCAGCATGACGCCCGCGTTGTTGAACAGCAGATCCGCGCCGCCCGGCTCGGCCATCACACGGTCGGCCGCCGCCTGCACCGCGGCGGCGTCCGTCACATCCGCGGTGACGGCCACCGCGGTGCCACCGGCCTTCTCGATCCGGGCGGCCAGGTCTGCCAGCCGGTCCGCGCGCCGTGCCAGCACCACCACGGTGGCGCCCAGCTCCGCCAGGTGCTCGGCAGACGCCTCACCGATACCGCTCGACGCGCCGGTCACCACAGCGACCCGGCCGGTCAGAGACGAAGCAGAAAATTCCGTCGGCATGATGTACCTCTTCCAGGAAAGAACGGAGCAAGCAGGGAAGGAACGGAGCGGGTGCGCAACCGGTTGTCATCGGCCCCGCATCCAGCACACCACCGCCGCACCCCCGTTTTCCGCTCCCACCGGGCCCTGCACGGGCAAGTACTCGGGAAACAGGTACCGACAGGGCCACCCAGCGCTGGGCACGGCACCTGCGGCACACTCAGACTGGGGGTATGGACCGCAGCAGCGAACTCGCCGACTTCCTGCGCACACGCCGTGCCGGGATCACACCGGACCAGGCAGGACTGCCCGCCGACGGGCGTGCGCGCCGGGTGCCGGGGCTGCGCCGTGACGAGGTCGCCCGTCTGGCCGGGGTCAGTACCGAGTACTACACCCGCCTCGAACAGGGCCGTGGCGGAAACCCGTCCCCCCCAGGTCCTCGAAGCCCTCGCTCAAGCGCTCAGGCTCGATACGGCAGAACGCGAGCACCTCGTCAACCTCCTGGCCCGCCCCACCCCGGCACGCCGCGCC
>NZ_LATD01000030.1 GCF_000981895.1 Streptomyces odonnellii
TCCATGGCCCCGCCCCGTCGCGGGCGACGCCACGGGCTGGTCCATGGACGAGCGGCTCTACAACCAGGTCTGGGGCATGTTCGAGGACCTGGCCCGCGCCGTCGCCTCGTACCGCAGCGCCATGGACTTCGCCGAGTCCCGGATGGACCAGGAGCTGGACCGCGTCCTGTCCGACCCCCGCAGCCGGATCGGCGGCGCGGGCGACGCGGCGCGGGAAGCTGCCCGCGCCAAGCACGACCAGCTCGCCGCCCAGGCCCGCGAGGTCCTCGACCGCGATCTCGCCCAGCTCGTCGCCGAGTCCGAGGTCGTCGAGCCCGCCCTGCCCGCCGCGTACGCCCGCTGGGACAACCCCGTCTGGCACGCCTACCGGGTCCCCATGGAGATCCCGATGGCGCTGCGCCTCGGCGACGTCCATCTTCCCGAGCGGCCCGAGCTGCGGATCCCCATGCTGGTGCGGCTGCCGCTGGAGCGCGGGCTCTGGGTGGACAGCGGCCGGTCCGGTTCCGAGGCCGCCCTGATGATGGACGAGGCCCAGCTCCGCGGCCTCGCCATGGACACCGCGGTCGCACACGCCGGGCGGCTCCTCGCCGTGTATCCGCCCGGCGAGTTCACGGTGCATGTCATCGATCCGGCCGGTTCCGCGACGCGTTCGCTGGCCCCGCTGACCGCCTCGGGTGTCCTCGCGTCGCCGCCCGCGGCCGGTGCCGCCGGGGTGGCGGCGGTCCTCGGCAAGCTCACCCAGCGGGTGGACCTGGTGCAGATGGCGGTGCGCGGCGGGGCCGCCGAGTCGCTGCCGCCCGGTCTGGACACCGCCGAGCAGCTCCTGATCGTCAATGACTTCCCGCACGGCTTCGACGACCGGGCGGTGACCCAGCTCCGCTATCTCGCCGACGAGGGCCCGGCGGTCGGTGTGCATCTGCTGATGGTCGCGGACCGCCAGGACGCCAGCGCGTACGGGCCGGTGCTGGACCCGCTCTGGCGGTCCCTGCTCCGGATCACCCCGGTGCCCGACGACCATCTGGCCGACCCGTGGGTGGGGCACGCCTGGACGTACGAGCCTCCCGCCGTCCCGCCAGGCAGCCGGGTGCTGTTCCAGGTGCTGGAACAGGTCGCCGCGGCCCGTCGTTCCTGGCGCCGCTGATCAGCACAGTCAACGCCTGTTGACCTTGCTCTTTACCTTTCCTTGGTCTTTCCTGTACTCTCTTTTGGAACGGAGGGGAGTACTCCCATCTCGCGGCGCACCCGTCAATACGGACCGCAATCGGTCCCGGGGCGCCGGCCCGGCGGCGGCTGCGCCGTGCGGGTGGAGGAGACCTCCGGCAGCGACGACGCTGATCAGTAGCCGTACGAAGCCGGAGGCACAGTGGACGTATCCCTGACCCTGTGGGCGCTGACCATCCTTGGTCTGTCCGCCCTGATCGCGGTCGACTTCTTCATCGGGCGCAAACCCCATGACGTGTCGGTCAAGGAAGCCGGTATCTGGACGGCCGTCTGGATCGCCCTCGCCGTGCTGTTCGGCCTCGGCCTGATGTTGTTCGGTACGGGGCAGGCGTCCGGCGAGTTCTTCGCGGGCTTCATCACCGAGAAGTCGCTCAGCGTCGACAACCTCTTCGTCTTCGTCCTGATCATGGCGAAGTTCTCGGTGCCCTCGCATCTCCAGCAGCGGGTGCTGTTGATAGGCGTGCTGATCGCCCTGGTCCTGCGCGCGGTCTTCATCGCCACGGGCGCCGCGATCATCGCCAGCTTCTCGTGGGTCTTCTTCATCTTCGGCGCGTTCCTGATCTACACCGCCTGGAAGCTGATCCAGGAGGCGCGCTCCGGTGAGGAGGAAGAGGAGTTCGAGGAGAACCGCCTGCTGAAGTCCATCGAGAAGCGGTTCGGAGTCGCCGACAAGTACCACGGCACCAAGCTGTTCATCAGGAACAACGGCAAGCGGGTGCTGACCCCGCTGATGGTGGTCATGCTGGCCATCGGCACCACCGATGTGCTGTTCGCGCTGGACTCCATACCCGCGATCTTCGGGCTGACCCAGGACCCGTACATCGTCTTCACCGCCAACGCCTTCGCGCTGATGGGTCTGCGACAGCTCTACTTCCTCATCGGCGGCCTGCTGAAGAAGCTGGTGCACCTCAGCTACGGCCTGTCGGTGATCCTGGGCTTCATCGGTGTGAAGCTGGTGCTGCACGCGCTGCACGAGACCGGGGTGCATGTCCCCGAGATCTCCATACCGGTCTCGCTGGCCGTCATCTGCGGCGTCCTGATCGTCACCACGATCACCAGCCTGATCGCCTCCAGGAAGCAGGCGGAACGCGAGGCACTGACCGCCACCGATGCCACGGACGCCGGTGCGGGCGCGCAGAGCAGCGACAGCACTGACAGCAGCGCCGACCCCGGCAGCACCGACAGCGCGGACAGCACGCTCAGCAGGTGACGCCGATACGCCGCCCGCGTCCGTCCACCCGTACCTGGCCGCCGTAAGGGATCACCAGTTGCGGATTGGTGCCCGCCGCCCGGCCGGGTCTCCGGTTCGGCCGCCAGGGCCGCCGAGCCCGCCGGTCTTCCGGGTCGCCGGATACTCGACGGGCACCAGCCCGAAGTGCCGGCGGGTCACCAGCCGCGGGCGCGCCAGGCCGGGAGGTGAGGGCGTTCGGCGCCGAGAGTGGTGTCGTTTCCGTGGCCCGGGTAGATCCAGGTCTCGTCGGGCAGCGGGCCGAAGATCTTGGCTTCCAGGCCGTCCATCAGGCTGGTGAAGTCCGCCGGCTCCGTGGTCCTGCCGGGGCCGCCGGGGAAGAGGCAGTCGCCCGTGAACACGTGCGGGTGGCCGTGCGGGTCGTCGTAGACCAGCGCGATGGAGCCCGGGGTGTGGCCCACCAGGTGCAGTGCGGTCAGCCCGATCTCCCCGACCCGCACGGTGTCCCCGTCCTCGACGAGCACATCGGTCGGTACGGGGATGCCCTCGGCGTCGTACCGGCCCGCGTACGTACGGGCACCGGTGGCCGTTACGACCTCGGCGAGCGCCTGCCAGTGGTCGCCGTGCCGGTGAGTGGTGACCACGGACGCGATGCCATCGTCGCCGATCAGCGTCAGCAGGGTCGCGGCGTCATTGGCCGCGTCGATCAGAAGCTGCTCACCGGTCGCCCGGCAGCGCAGCAGATAGGCATTGTTTTCCATCGGCCCGACGGCGACCTTGGAGATCATCAGGGCGGTCAGCTCGTGCACATCCGCCGGCCCGCCGACCTTCACCGCTCCGCTGTACGTCATAAGGATCAGCCTATAGCGGGGGCAGTACGGGCAGGGGGCCGCCGGAGAACTCCAGGGAGGCTCCGTCGCGGCGGCCCGCGAGCCAGCCCATCAGGTCCGCGGCGGGACCGGTCACCGGCAGCGGGTCGCCCTCCGCCGCACCCGTGTGCCAGGTGCGGCCGTCGGACGCCTTGAGGGTCAGCGGCGGGACCGAGGGCGTCCCGGAGAAGCGCTGCGCCAGGAAGTCGATCTCGCGGACCACGAACTCCTCGGACAGATCATCCAGCTCGCGGCCGAGACCGAGATCGACATGGTGCAGCTCCACCTCGACCAGCCGCCGGAACGGAATCCGGGCCGCCGCATCCGTCACACCGTTGCGCAGCTCGACGGTCCGGGTCCAGTCGGCGGGCACGGAAGCGGAATGCAGGAAGCGCGCGGCGGTGTTACGTACATCGGCGAGCTGTACACCGAGGGGGCGGGGCGCGTCCCGCTCGATGTCCGCGTCGCGGGTGGCCGCGTCCACGTACATCGGCCGCCCTTCGAGAACATTGACCAAGGCGTCCGCGTTCCGCGCGAGATGGGCCAGCACATGCCCCCGGCTCCAGCCGGGCAGGCGTGACGGCGCGGCGAGGCCCGCGGGGTCCAGCGCGGCGGCGGCGCACAGGAGCCGTTCGGTGGCTTCGGTGACGGATGCCAGGTCCTGCATGTGGTCGATCATGGCGCCGACGATAGCCGTGCCACTCGATCGGGTGAAGCGGATGCGACCCGTCCAAAAATCGAATGCGCGTGCTATAGGCTCAGGAGAGGCATCCTGGCATGTAGGCAATTCCGAGTCCGGCGCTTCCGCGCCGGGTGATCCACCTGTTGGCAACCATCGCTCTGGCGACCCCCATAGTCTGGGAAGGGGGCTCCGCCCCTGCTTCTCATAAGAAAGGTGCGGACCGGCGTGGCCGACCGTCTCATCGTCCGTGGCGCGCGCGAGCACAATCTCAAGAACGTGTCGCTCGACCTCCCCCGTGACTCCCTCATCGTCTTCACCGGGCTCTCCGGGTCGGGCAAGTCCTCCCTCGCGTTCGACACGATCTTCGCCGAGGGCCAGCGGCGGTACGTGGAGTCGCTCTCCTCGTACGCCCGGCAGTTCCTCGGCCAGATGGACAAGCCGGATGTCGACTTCATCGAAGGGCTCTCCCCGGCCGTCTCCATCGACCAGAAGTCGACCTCGCGCAACCCGCGCTCGACGGTCGGCACGATCACCGAGGTCTACGACTACCTCCGGCTGCTCTTCGCCCGGATCGGCAAGCCGCACTGCCCCCAGTGCGGGCGGCCGATCTCCCGCCAGTCGCCGCAGGCCATCGTGGACCGGGTGCTCGAACTGCCCGAGGGCAGCCGTTTCCAGGTCCTGTCCCCGCTGGTGCGCGAGCGCAAGGGCGAGTTCGTCGATCTCTTCGCCGACCTCCAGACCAAGGGGTACAGCCGGGCCAGGGTCGACGGGCAGACCGTCCAGCTCACCGAGCCGCCCACGCTGAAGAAGCAGGAGAAGCACACCATCGAGGTGGTCGTCGACCGTCTCACGGTGAAGGACAGCGCCAAGCGCCGGCTGACCGACTCGGTCGAGACCGCGCTCGGTCTCTCCGGCGGCATGGTCGTGCTCGACTTCGTCGACCTCCCCGAGGACGACCCCGAGCGCGAGCGGATGTACTCGGAGCATCTCTACTGCCCGTACGACGACCTCTCCTTCGAGGAGCTGGAGCCCCGCTCCTTCTCCTTCAACTCGCCCTTCGGCGCCTGCCCCGACTGCACCGGTATCGGTACGCGCATGGAGGTCGACCCGGAGCTGGTCGTCCCGGACGAGGAGCGGTCGCTCGACGAGGGCGCGATCCACCCCTGGTCGCACGGCCACACGAAGGAGTACTTCGGCCGGCTGATCGGCGGCCTCGCCCAGGCCCTCGGCTTCCGTACGGACATCCCCTGGGCCGGACTGCCGCAGCGGGCCAAGAAGGCCCTGCTGTACGGGCACAAGACCCAGGTCGAGGTGCGCTACCGGAACAGGTACGGGCGGGAGCGCGCCTATACGACCCCCGCCTTCGAAGGCGCCGTCTCGTTTGTGAAGCGGCGGCACACCGAGGCCGAGAGCGACTCCAGCAGGGAGCGCTTCGAGGGCTATATGCGCGAGGTGCCCTGCCCGACCTGCGAGGGCACACGGCTCAAGCCGATCGTGCTCGCGGTCACGGTCATGGACAAGTCCATCGCGGAGGTCTCGGCGCTCTCGATCAGCGACTGCGCGGAGTTCCTCGGCCGGCTCACGCTGAACGCCCGCGACAAGAAGATCGCCGAGCGGGTGCTCAAGGAGGTCAACGAACGGCTGAGGTTCCTGGTCGACGTCGGCCTGGACTATCTCTCGCTCAACCGCGCGGCAGGCACCCTCTCCGGCGGCGAGGCGCAGCGCATCCGGCTCGCGACCCAGATCGGCTCGGGGCTGGTCGGGGTGCTCTATGTGCTGGACGAGCCGTCCATCGGACTGCACCAGCGGGACAACCACCGGCTCATCGAGACCCTGGTCCGGCTCCGGGACATGGGCAACACCCTGATCGTCGTGGAGCACGACGAGGACACCATCAAGGTGGCCGACTGGGTGGTCGACATCGGCCCCGGCGCGGGCGAGCACGGCGGCAAGGTGGTGCACTCCGGGCCGCTGAAGGGGCTGCTGGCCAACAAGGAGTCGATGACCGGCCAGTATCTGGCCGGCAAGAGGTCCATCCCGACCCCGGTCATCCGCAGGCCGGTCGATCCGGAGCGCAGGCTGACCGTGCACGGGGCGCGGGAGAACAATCTGCGGGACATCGACGTGTCGTTCCCGCTGGGCGTGTTCACGGCGATCACCGGTGTCTCGGGCTCCGGCAAGTCGACTCTGGTCAACGACATCCTCTACACCCATCTCGCGCGCGAGCTGAACGGCGCGAAGTCGGTGCCGGGCCGGCACACCCGGGTCGCCGGGGACGACCTGGTGGACAAGGTGGTCCATGTCGACCAGTCGCCCATCGGCCGTACGCCCCGGTCCAACCCGGCCACGTACACCGGGGTGTTCGACCATGTCCGCAAGCTCTTCGCGGAGACGATGGAGGCCAAGGTCCGCGGTTATCTGCCCGGACGGTTCTCCTTCAACGTCAAGGGCGGCCGGTGCGAGAACTGCGCGGGTGACGGCACGATCAAGATCGAGATGAACTTCCTGCCGGACGTCTATGTGCCGTGCGAGGTCTGCCACGGGGCGCGGTACAACCGGGAGACTCTGGAGGTGCACTACAAGGGCAAGTCCATCGCCGAGGTGCTGGACATGCCGATCGAGGAGGCCCTCGACTTCTTCGAGGCCGTCCCGACGATCTCGCGTCACCTGCGGACCCTCAACGAGGTCGGCCTCGGTTATGTACGGCTCGGCCAGTCCGCGCCGACGCTCTCGGGCGGCGAGGCCCAGCGTGTGAAGCTGTCCAGCGAACTCCAGAAGCGCTCCACGGGCCGTACGGTCTATGTCCTGGACGAGCCCACGACCGGTCTGCACTTCGAGGACATCAGCAAGCTGATCACCGTTCTGTCGGGTCTGGTCGAGAAGGGCAACACGGTGATCGTCATCGAGCACAACCTCGATGTGATCAAGACCGCGGACTGGGTGATCGACATGGGACCCGAGGGCGGCAACGGCGGCGGTCTGGTGATCGCGGAAGGCACCCCGGAACAGGTGGCGGGCGTCCCGGCCAGCCACACCGGAAAGTTCCTGCGGGAGATCCTGGACCCGGACCGGATCAGCGACGCGGCACCGCTGAAGAAGACCACGGCCCGGAAGACGGCGGCGAAGAAGACAACGGCGAAGAAGACGAGCGCGGCCTCGCGCGGCGCCTGACGCGGCCGTCCCGTCCGGCCCCCACCCGGCTGTGCCGTCCGCGGTCGCGGAATCTCTCCGGGGAACGGTCGTACGGCCGCCCGCCCGCGAGCGACGGCCACCCGCCCGGGGCCGCCCCCGGGCGGGCGCCGAAAGCGGGCGGGTAGTGTCGGGTATGTCTTTGATCCGTCTGACCTGGGGAGACACCATGACCGGCCCGTCCGCGCCTCGTCGTACCGTGCTGAAGGGGGTCGCGCTCGCCGGGGCGGCCGGGGCCGGGCTGGCGGCGTGTTCCACCGAGTCCAAGCTCGGGCATGCCGAGGACCCCACGCCCAGCGAGCCCGTCGGGCTGGGCGCGGCGGACGAGGTGCCGGTCGGCGGGGCCAAGCTCTACCGGGAGCAGCGGCTGGTGGTGAGCCGCCCGGCGCCGGACGAGTACCGGGCGTTCAGCGCGCAGTGCACCCACGCGGGCTGCCTCCTGGAGAAGCTGGAGGGCACGGTCGGTGACTGCCCGTGCCACGGCAGCAAATTCGACGTCACCACGGGCGAGGCGGTTCACGGCCCGGCGACCGTACCCCTGCCGAAGGTCCCGGTCACCATCGAGGGCGGCAAGCTGATCGCCGGCCCCAAGGCCTGAGGCCCGGCAGGACCCGGGCCCCGGCCGGAAACCCAGAACACACGCTGCCGGAACCCCGGACACACACACGACCGGAGCCCCGGGGGCGCGCATGCCTCGAACCCCGGACGCGCACGACTGGAACCCCGAGCACACACGACCGGAACCCTGGCCGCGCATGTCCCGAGTCCCGGGCACACACGACCGGAACCCCGGACGCACACGTCCCGGATCCTGAGCCACACATGGCCCGAAGCCCCCGGACCCCGAGGGCCCCCGCCGTACCCCGGCGCGGCCACACTGTCCGTCCCCGACAGTAGGGTGGACGGCATGGCCGACCCCTCCAGCTACCGCCCCAAGCCGGGACAGATCCCCGACTCGCCGGGGGTCTACAGATTCCGCGACGATCACCGCCGGGTGATCTACGTCGGGAAGGCGAAAAGCCTGCGCCAGCGGATCGCCAACTACTTCCAGGACCTCGCGAGCCTGCATCCGCGCACCCGCACCATGGTCACCACGGCGGCCTCCGTCGAATGGACCGTCGTCTCGACCGAGGTCGAGGCGCTCCAGCTCGAATACTCCTGGATCAAGGAGTTCGACCCCCGCTTCAACGTCAAGTACCGCGACGACAAGAGCTATCCCTCACTCGCCGTCACCCTCAACGAGAAATACCCCCGCGTCCAGGTCATGCGGGGCGCCAAGAAGAAGGGCGTGCGCTACTTCGGACCGTACGGACACGCCTGGGCCATCCGCGAGACCGTCGATCTGATGCTCCGTGTGTTCCCCGTACGGACCTGCTCCGCGGGCGTGTTCAAGAACGCCGAGCGGACCGGCCGCCCCTGTCTGCTCGGCTACATCGGCAAGTGCTCGGCGCCCTGCGTCGGCCGGGTCACCCCCGAGGAGCACCGCGAACTGGCCGAGGAGTTCTGCGACTTCATGGCCGGCCGCACCGGTACGTACATCCGCCGCCTGGAGAAGCAGATGGCCGAGGCGGCCGAGGACATGGAGTACGAGAAGGCCGCCCGGCTGCGGGACGACATAGGCGCGCTGCGCCGCGCGATGGAGAAGAACGCGGTCGTGCTCGCCGACGCCACCGACGCCGATCTGATCGCGGTCGCCGAGGACGAGCTGGAAGCCGCCGTGCAGATCTTCCATGTCCGTGGCGGACGCGTCCGCGGCCAGCGCGGCTGGGTCACCGACAAGGTCGAGGCCGTCGAGACGGCGGGCCTGGTCGAGCACGCGCTCCAGCAGCTCTACGGCGAGGAGAGCGGCGACTCCGTCCCCAAGGAGGTCCTCGTCCCCGCACTGCCGGAGGACACCGGCGCCGTCACCCAGTGGCTGAGCGACCGCCGGGGCTCCCAGGTCTCCCTGCGGATACCGCAGCGCGGCGACAAGAAGGACCTGATGGAGACGGTCGGGCGCAATGCCCAGCAGGCGCTCGTCCTCCACAAGACCAAGCGCGCCAGCGATCTGACCACCCGCTCCCGGGCTCTGGAGGAGATCGCGGAGGCGCTCGGTCTGGACAGCGCGCCGCTGCGTGTCGAGTGCTTCGACATCTCGCACCTCCAGGGCGACGACGTGGTGGCGTCCATGGTCGTCTTCGAGGACGGCCTCGCGCGCAAGAGCGAGTACCGCCGCTTCCAGATCAAGGGCTTCGAGGGGCAGGACGACGTACGGTCGATGCACGAGGTGATCAGCCGCCGCTTCAAGCGGTATCTCGTGGAGAAGACCCGTACGGGGGAGTGGCCCGAAGAGGTACCCGAGGAGTCCGAGCCGTCCGCGGGCGAGGGCCCGGCTCCTGAGGCGAACGGTTCTCCGGGCGGCCGCGAGAACGGCTCGGCGCCCGGCGACGACACCCACGAGATCCCGTCCCGTACCGACGACGACGGCCGCCCCAAGCGCTTCGCCTATCCGCCCCAGCTCGTCGTGGTCGACGGCGGACAGCCCCAGGTCGCGGCGGCCAAGCGAGCCCTCGACGAGCTGGGCATCGACGATGTCGCCGTCTGCGGTCTCGCCAAGCGCCTCGAAGAGGTCTGGCTGCCTGCCGACGACGATCCGGTGGTCCTGCCCCGCTCCAGCGAGGGCCTCTACCTGCTCCAGCGGGTACGGGACGAGGCGCACCGCTTCGCCATCACCTATCAGCGGACCAAGCGCGCCAAGCGCGTCAGGTCCAGCCCGCTGGACGATGTCCCGGGCCTCGGAGAGTCCCGCAAACAGGCGCTCATCAAGCATTTCGGCTCGGTGAAGCGGCTGCGGGGCGCGACAATCGACCAGATCTGCGAAGTACCGGGCCTGGGCCGCAAGACGGCCGAGTCCATCGTCGTGGCCCTCGCGAACGCGGCCCCGGCGGCACCCGCCGTGAACACGGCAACAGGAGAGATCATGGAAGACAACGGGGGCAGCACATGACCGAGCACGACCGGGACGGAGCGGAGCACGTGAGTACGGGCAGCACGAAGGAGACCGGTGACACCGGCGACGCGGCCATTCCCGAGCTGGTGATCATCTCCGGGATGTCCGGCGCGGGCCGCAGCACCGCGGCCAAGTGCCTGGAGGACCTGGGCTGGTTCGTCGTGGACAACCTGCCGCCCGCGCTGATCCCCACCATGGTGGAGCTGGGCGCGCGCTCGCAGGGCAATGTGGCCCGGATCGCGGTCGTCGTGGACGTACGCGGCCGGCGGTTCTTCGACAACCTCCGCGAGTCCCTCGCCGACCTCGACGCCAAGGAGGTCACCCGGCGGATCGTCTTCCTGGAGTCGTCCGACGAGGCGCTGGTCCGCCGCTTCGAGTCCGTACGGCGTCCGCACCCGCTCCAGGGCGACGGCCGGATCGTGGACGGCATCGAGGCCGAGCGCGATCTGCTGCGCGAGCTGCGCGGCGACGCCGATCTGGTGATCGACACCTCCAGCCTCAATGTGCACGAGCTGCGCGCCAAGATGGACGCCCAGTTCGCCGGCGACGAGAAGCCGGAGCTGCGGGCCACCGTGATGTCCTTCGGCTACAAGTACGGACTGCCGGTCGACGCCGACCTGGTGGTGGACTGCCGCTTCCTGCCCAATCCGCACTGGATCCCGGAGCTGCGTCCGTACACCGGACTGAACGAGGAGGTGTCCGCGTATGTCTTCAACCAGCCGGGCGCCAAGGAGTTCCTCGACCGCTACACCGAACTGCTCCAGCTCATCGCCGCCGGATACCGGCGCGAGGGCAAGCGCTATGTGACCGTCGCGGTCGGCTGTACGGGCGGCAAGCACCGCTCCGTCGCCATGTCCGAGAAGGTCGCCGCCCGCCTCGTCTCCGCGGGGATCGAGACCGTCGTCGTCCACCGGGACATGGGGCGCGAGTGACCGCACGCACCTTCCGTACGCGCCGGCCGCGCAGGGGAGCCCCCGCGTTGTCGGCGCGCGGCCGCGGTGCCCAGCCGAAGGTCGTCGCCCTCGGCGGCGGCATGGGCCTGTCCGCCTCCCTGGCGGCGCTGCGTCGCATCACGGGGGATCTCACCGCGGTCGTCACCGTCGCCGACGACGGAGGGTCCAGCGGCCGGCTCAGGGCGGAGCTGGGCGTGCTGCCGCCAGGCGATCTGCGCAAGGCCCTGGCGGCGCTGTGCGGCGACGACGACTGGGGCCAGACCTGGGCCCGGGTGATCCAGCACCGCTTCCAGTCGCAGGGTGAACTCCATGAGCACGCGGTGGGAAATCTGCTGATCGTCGCCCTGTGGGAGCAGCTCGGCGACCATGTGCAGGCGCTCGACCTGGTCGGCAAGCTGCTCGGCGCGCACGGCAGGGTGCTGCCCATGTCCGCCGTACCGCTGGAGTTGCAGGCGCTCGTACGGGGCCATGACCCGGCGTACCCCGACGAGGTGAACACGGTGCGCGGCCAGGCGACGGTCGCGCTCACCCCGGGCGACGTGCAGTCGGTGCATCTCGTGCCGCACGACCCGCCGGCCGTCCCCGAGGCGGTCGCCGCGGTCAGGGACGCCGACTGGGTGGTGCTCGGCCCGGGCTCCTGGTTCTCCTCGGTGATCCCGCATCTGCTGGTGCCCGAGCTGCTCGAAGCGCTCATGGAGACCAAGGCGCGCCGGGTCCTCTCGCTCAACCTCGCACCGCAGCCCGGTGAAACCGATGGCTTCTCACCGCAGCGTCATTTGGAGGTTTTGGGGCGACACGCCCCTAAACTCGCCCTGGACGTGGTGCTGGCCGACCAGGCCGCCGTGCCCGACCGTGAGTCACTCTCCGACGCCGCCAGCCGGTTCGGTGCCGCGGTCGAGCTGGCGCCGGTGGCAGCGCACGACAGTTCCGCGGTCCACGATCCGGAGCTGTTGGCAGCCGCGTACGACCGTATTTTTCGGATGCATGGAAGGATCGGCCCATGGCGATGACGCCAGCGGTGAAGGACGAGATCGCCCGCCTCCCCGTCACCCGGACGTGCTGCAGGAAGGCGGAGGTCTCGGCGATTCTTCGGTTCGCGGGCGGGCTGCACCTGGTGAGCGGCCGCATTGTGATCGAGGCGGAGCTGGACACCAGCATCGCCGCGCGCAGGCTCCGCAAGGACATCCTGGAGATCTTCGGGCACAACTCCGAGCTGGTGGTGATGGCCCCCGGCGGGCTGCGACGCGGCAGCCGTTACGTCGTACGGGTGATCACCGGAGGTGATCAGCTCGCCCGGCAGACCGGTCTGGTCGACGGCCGCGGGCGCCCGATCCGGGGCCTGCCCCCGCAGGTCGTCTCGGGGGCGACCTGTGACGCGGAGGCCGCCTGGCGCGGGGCGTTCCTGGCCCATGGCTCGCTCACCGAGCCGGGTCGCTCCTCCTCACTGGAGGTGACCTGCCCGGGCCCGGAGGCCGCCCTCGCGCTCGTCGGTGCCGCCCGCAGGCTCCAGATCGCCGCGAAGGCCCGCGAGGTGCGCGGGGTGGACCGGGTGGTCGTACGGGACGGGGACGCGATCGGCGCGCTGCTGACGCGGCTCGGGGCGCATGAGTCGGTGCTCGCCTGGGAGGAGCGCCGGATGCGCCGCGAGGTCAGGGCCACGGCCAATCGCCTCGCCAACTTCGACGACGCGAATCTGCGCCGCTCCGCGCGCGCCGCGGTCGCCGCGGGTGCCCGGGTGCAGCGTGCGCTGGAGATCCTCGGCGAGGAGGTCCCGGAGCATCTCGCCGCCGCGGGCCGGCTGCGGATGGAACACAAGCAGGCCTCGCTGGAGGAGCTGGGCGCGCTCGCCGACCCGCCGCTGACCAAGGACGCGGTCGCGGGCCGGATCCGGCGGCTGCTGGCCATGGCCGACAAACGGGCGCAGGACCTCGGGATTCCGGGTACGGAGTCCAATCTGAGCGAGGAGCTGGCCGACGGTCTCGTCGGCTGACCCTGGCCCGCCCTCAGCGGCCTCTTGTGGTCAACTGCCCGCCGCCGGCACCGAGTCAGGTGCCGGCGGCGGCATTTCATGGCATCCACACACACCCTTGACATGATCATGAAGCCTGGTCAGCCTGACGTCAGTTCTCGGACGTGCAGACGACAACAAGAGGGGCACATGAGACGTAGAGCGAGATCGATACTCGCCGCAGGCGCGCTGCTGCTCGCCGGTGTGACGGCGGCGCCCGCCGCCCAGGCGCGGCCCGGATCCGGGCCCGCCGCCGGCGCGGACGCGGTGAAGGTCTTCGAGGCCGAGGTCACCCAGGAGCAGATACCCCTGCTCCTCGCGGCCGGCCAGGACGCCCATGAGTTCACCGAGCGGGCGCCCGAGCAGGGGACGGCGAAGGTCGAGCTGTTCCTCACCGACGCCCAGGCGCGCGGCCTGGAGAAGCAGGGCGTCGAGGTGACCGAGCGTACGGTTCCCGAGCGGGCCAGGGCCCGGGTGAGCGCGGCCGGCGACGGGGTGTTCCGTCCGTACAGCGGCGCCGGCGGCATCAAGGCGGAGATCGCCGAGACCGGGCAGGCCAACCCCGGTATCACCAAGGTCGTCTCCATCGGCAGGACCGTCCAGGGCCAGGACATCCTCGCCCTCAAGCTCACCAAGGGCGCGCGCACCACCAAGGACGGCAGCAAGCCGTCCGTGCTCTACATGTCCAACCAGCACGCCCGGGAGTGGATCACTCCCGAGATGACACGCCGTCTGATGCACCACTACATCGACAACTACGGCAAGGACCCGAGGATCACCAGGATCGTCGACTCCACCGAGCTGTGGTTCGTCATCTCCGCCAACCCCGACGGCTACGACTACACCCACAGCTCGGACAGCGCCCGCCTCTGGCGCAAGAACCTGCGTGACGTCAACGGCGACGGCGTCATCACCTCCGGCGACGGTGTCGACCTCAACCGGAACTTCTCCTACAAGTGGGGCTACGACAACGAGGGTTCGTCCCCGGACCCCGCCAACGAGACCTACCGCGGCGCGGGGCCCAACTCCGAGCCCGAGACGCAGGCGATCGACCGGTTCGAGAAGCGGATCGACTTCGACTACGGCATCAACTACCACTCCGCCGCCGAACTGCTCCTCTACGGCGTGGGCTGGCAGGTCGCCACCCCGACCCCCGACGACGTCCTCTACAAAGCGCTCGCGGGCACGCCCGAGAACTCCGCGATCCCCGGCTACTACCCGCAGGTCTCCTCCGAGCTGTACACCACCAACGGTGAGGCCGACGGGCACGCGGCGAACGTCAACGGAACGATGATGTTCACCCCGGAGATGACCACCTGCCAGACCGCGTCGGACAGCGATCCCAATGACGCGTGGGTGGCCAGGGACTGCCGCTCCGGATTCAACTTCCCCGACGACGAGAAGCTGATCCAGGCCGAGTTCGCCAAGAACATCCCCTTCGCGCTCTCCGTCGCCGAGACCGCCTCGCACCCCGACCAGCCGTCCTCCTCGGTCGGTCTGACCGCCCCCGACTTCACCCTCGACCCGTTCACCACCTCGTACGCGCGCGGCGCCGACCAGGAGGTCTCCGTCACCGCACGCTCCTCGGTGCGCGACAAGGAGCTGAACTACCGGATCAACGGCGGCCGTACGCAGGACGAGAACCTCAAGGCCTGGAAGGGCGGCGAGACCTACGGCGGCGAGGACAACCTCCACTTCGACCAGTACCGCGCCGAGGTCGAGGACGCGGAGCCCGGCGACACCGTCGAGGTCTGGTTCACCGGACGGACCAAGAGCGGGAAGTCCGTCTCCAGCGAGCACTTCACGTACACCGTGGCCGAACGCCCCCGCGCCGACACGCTCGTGATCGCCGAGGAAGGCGCGCCCGCGCAGCAGACCCGCGCCTACACGGACGCCCTGCGAGCCAACGGGCGTACGGCAGTGGTCTGGGACGTCGCCGCCCAGGGCGCACCGCACGCGCTGGGGGTGCTCAGCCACTTCTCCACGGTGGTCCACTACACCGGCGCCGTGGCCCCCGGCGGACCCACGCAGCTCGCCATCCGCGACTTCCTGAACGAGGGCGGAAAGCTCGTCGAGGCCGGTGAGCTGGCCGGCGGCAACGCCACGGTCGGACGCGCCGCGACCAACGACTTCAGCCAGTACTACCTGGGCGCGTACGGGCGTACGTCCCTCTCCGGCGCGACCGGGTTCAGCGGCTCCGGAGCGCTCTCCGGAGCCACCGGCGCACTCGGGGCGGCCCCCGGCAACCCGCTGAACGCGGCGGGCGGCTACACGGTCACCTCCGACACCCTCGGCCCGGAGACCTTCCCGCAGTTCCGCAGCGCGCCCGGCGGGTCGTACACCGGGATCGCCAACCCGTACGCCCCGTACGAGGGCCAGTGGATGGCCGCGGCCACGCACCAGGACAACGCCTGGCGCCGGCTCACCCGTACCGTCGACCTGACCGGCGTCAGCGCGGCCGACAAGCCGGCGCTGCGCCTCGCGCTCAACTGGAACACCGAGCCGGGGTACGACCACGCCGTCCTGGAGGCCCACACCGCGGGGGCCGACGACTGGACGACCCTGCCCGAGGCCGGCGGCGCGACCAGCGCCGCCGTCCCCGCCGAGTGCGAGGCCGGGTTCTTCCTCGAAGGCCACCCGTTCCTCGGCCGCTATCTGACCCTCGGCAACGAGGGCTGCACCGCGACCGGCACCAGCGGCGCGTGGAACAGCCTCACCGGCACCTCCAACGGCTGGAAGCAGGTCTCCTTCGACCTGAGCGCCTACGCGGGCACCAAGGCCGAGCTGTCGCTGAGCTACATCACCGACCCCGGCAGCGGCGGGCGCGGACTCCTCGCGGACAACGCGCGGCTCGTCGTGGGCGGCGCGGAGCAGGCTCCCGAGGGCTTCGAGACCTCGCTGGGGGCCTGGGCCGTGACGGGCGCGCCGGAGGGCAGCCCGACGGTGCCGGGCGACTGGGCGCGTACCCAGGAGCTCTTCAAGTCTTACGCCTCGGTCACCACGCGTGACACCGTGCTGCTCGGGTTCGGTCTGGAGCACATCCAGGACCCGGCGGAGCGCGCGGCGGTGCTCGGCAAGGCGCTGCGGGCCCTGCGCCACTGACCCGTACACGTGTCCGTACAGCGGCCCGTACCCGTACCGACGGGTACGGGCCGCTGCCCGTTCGCAGTGCCTCTCGATGTCACCACGCGGTCCGCGGAGAGGTAGGGTCATAAGCGGTCGGGGACATCCCATACAACTCGCCGGCGTCGAAACCCGGCGTACCTAACGAGGAGATCGGTTCGTGACGATCCGCGTAGGCATCAACGGCTTTGGCCGCATCGGTCGTAACTACTTCCGCGCGCTGCTGGAGCAGGGTGCAGACATCGAGATCGTGGCTGTCAACGACCTGGGTGACACTGCGACCACGGCGCACCTTCTGAAGTACGACACCATCCTGGGACGCCTCAAGGCCGAGGTGACCCACACCGCCGACACGATCACCGTCGACGGCCACACGATCAAGGTGCTCTCCGAGCGCAACCCGGCCGACATCCCCTGGGGCGAGCTGGGCGTCGACATCGTCATCGAGTCGACCGGCATCTTCACCAAGAAGGCGGACGCCGAGAAGCACATCGCCGGTGGCGCCAAGAAGGTCCTCATCTCGGCCCCGGCCAAGGACGAGGACATCACCATCGTGATGGGCGTCAACCAGGACAAGTACGACGCGGCCAGCCACCACGTCATCTCCAACGCCTCCTGCACCACCAACTGTGTGGCGCCGATGGCCAAGGTTCTCCTGGAGAACTTCGGCATCGTCAAGGGCATGATGACCACGGTCCACGCGTACACCAACGACCAGCGCATCCTGGACTTCCCGCACAAGGACCTGCGCCGCGCCCGCGCCGCCGCGGAGAACATCATCCCGACCACCACCGGTGCCGCCAAGGCCACCGCGCTGGTGATCCCGGAGCTGGCGGGCAAGCTCGACGGCATCGCCATGCGCGTCCCGGTCCCCACCGGATCCGTCACCGACCTGGTCATCGAGCTGGAGCGCGAGGTGACCAAGGACGAGGTCAACACCGCGTTCCAGAAGGCCGCCGAGGGCCAGCTCAAGGGCATCCTCGACTACACCGAGGACCAGATCGTCTCCTCGGACATCGTCAACTGGCCGGCCTCCTGCACCTTCGACTCCTCCCTGACCATGGTCCAGGGCAAGAACGTCAAGGTCATCGGCTGGTACGACAACGAGTGGGGCTACTCCAACCGGCTGGTCGACCTGACCGTCTTCGTCGGCGGCCAGCTCTGATCCAGGGCCGCTGAGCTCGGGTCCGGCAGGTATCTCGATATGAGCGACAGGGCTCGGCCGGCGCACATGGCGCCGTTCGAGCCCTGTCGGCCTGTCCGGACGTCCCAAGGACAGTCCCCAGGTCAGACATCCCAAGGAGTCCAGCAGAGATGAAGACGATCGACGAACTTCTCGCCGAAGGGGTCGGCGGCAAGCGCGTATTCGTCCGCGCCGACCTCAATGTGCCGCTCGACGGCACCACCATCACCGACGACGGCCGGATCCGGGCCGTCCTGCCGACGGTCGCCCGGCTCGCCGAGGCCGGCGCCCGGGTGATCGTCGCCTCCCATCTGGGCCGCCCCAAGGGCGCCCCGGACCCCGCCTTCTCCCTGGCGCCCGCCGCCGCGCGCCTCGGTGAACTCCTCGGCGGCCCGACCGGCGAGGTGGCGTTCGCGACCGACACGGTCGGCGAGTCCGCCAGGGCCGTGGTCGAGGGCCTCGCCGACGGGCGGGTCGCCGTCATCGAGAACCTCCGCTTCAACCCGGGCGAGACCTCGAAGGACGACGCCGAGCGCGGCGCCTTCGCGGACCAGCTCGCCGAGCTGGCCGATCTCTATGTGGGCGACGGCTTCGGCGCCGTACACCGCAAGCACGCCTCGGTCTTCGACCTGCCGGCCCGGCTGCCGCACGCCGCGGGCGGACTGATCGCCACCGAGGTCGCCGTACTGAAGAAGCTCACGGACGAGGTCCGGCGGCCGTACGCGGTGGTCCTCGGCGGCGCCAAGGTCTCCGACAAGCTCGGGGTCATCGACCACCTCCTGGAGAAGGCCGACCGCATCCTGATCGGCGGCGGCATGCTCTTCACCTTCCTCAAGGCGCAGGGCCACGAGATCGGCTCCTCGCTGGTCCAGGAGGACCAGATCCCGGCCGTCCAGGAGTATCTGAAACGGGCCGAGGCGCGCGGGGTGGAGTTCGTGCTCCCCGTGGACGTCCTGGTCGCCGACGAGTTCCCGGACCTGAAGACCAAGGCGCCCGCCCACCCCGAGACGGTGGCCGCGGACGCCATCCCGGCCGGGAAGATGGGCCTGGACATCGGCCCGGAGACCGGCCGGCTCTACGCCTCGAAGCTCCTCGACGCCGAGACCGTCTTCTGGAACGGCCCCATGGGCGTCTTCGAGCACCCCGACTACGCCGAGGGCACCCGGGCCGTCGCCCAGGCGCTCGTCGACTCCCCGGGCTTCTCCGTGGTCGGCGGCGGCGACTCCGCCGCGGCCGTCCGCATCCTGGGCTTCGACGAGAACGCATTCGGCCATATTTCGACCGGCGGCGGCGCGAGCCTCGAATACCTCGAAGGCAAGACGCTTCCCGGCCTCGCCGCACTGGAGGACTGACCCCCGTATGAGCACCCGTACCCCGTTGATGGCGGGCAACTGGAAGATGAACCTCAACCACCTTGAGGCCATCGCCCATGTCCAGAAGCTCGCCTTCGCCCTGACCGACAAGGACTACGACGCCGTCGAGGTCGCCGTACTGGCGCCCTTCACCGATCTGCGGTCCGTGCAGACCCTGATCGACGGCGACGAGCTCAAGATCAAGTACGGCGCCCAGGACATCTCGGCGCACGACTCCGGCGCGTACACCGGTGAGATCTCGGGCCCGATGCTGGCCAAGCTGAAGTGCACGTATGTGGCCGTGGGTCACTCCGAGCGGCGGCAGTACCACGCCGAGACGGACGAGATCTGCAACGCCAAGGTGAAGGCCGCGTTCAAGCACGGGCTCACCCCGATCCTCTGTGTCGGCGAGGGCCTGGACATCCGCAAGGCCGGTGACCAGGTCTCCTACACGCTGAGCCAGCTCGACGGCGGCCTCAAGGACATCCCGGCCGAGCAGGCCGGGTCCGTGGTGATCGCGTACGAGCCGGTGTGGGCCATCGGTACCGGCGAGGTCGCCACCCCCGAGGACGCCCAGGAGGTCTGCGGGGCGATCCGCGGGCGGCTGGCCGAGCTGTACTCGCAGGAGCTGGCCGACCAGGTCCGTATCCAGTACGGCGGCTCGGTGAAGTCCGGGAACGTGGCCGCGATCATGGCGCAGCCGGATGTGGACGGCGCCCTGGTGGGCGGCGCGGCGCTGGACGCCGACGCGTTCGTCAAGATCGTCAGGTTCCGGGACCAGTAGGTCCGGGGTCCGCGAGCACCACGAGTATCAGGTCCGGCGACCGGCAAGTATGCGGTAGCACGGATCCGTCGTACCCTTGCGGGGGCCGGACCCGGACGGTGGAACATCGCCCGGCGGCCCCCGCAGTCCGTCTCAGATCCGTCGGTCCTGACCGTCAGTGCCGTCGGATCTGTCCGTCCGAGGAAGTTGGTCCAGCCGTGGTTATGGGGTTCTCGATCGCCCTCATCGTCTTCAGCCTGCTGATGATGCTGCTCGTGCTGATGCACAAGGGGAAGGGCGGCGGCCTCTCCGACATGTTCGGTGGCGGAATGCAGTCGTCCGTCGGTGGCTCCTCGGTCGCCGAGCGTAACCTCGACCGCATCACCGTGGTTGTCGGTCTGCTGTGGTTCGCGTGCATTGTCGTGCTCGGCCTCCTGCTGAAGCTGGACAGCTGAGTACACGTGCGGTAAGGCGCCGTCGGCGCGCGGCCTATCATGGGGGTCCGCGCCGGGCGGCAGGGGGGTAACTCCCTTCACTGGACGCGCGTTGGGCCTTACGTAGACTGGGGCGCCCGGCAGCGGAGCTGCCTATCGATGCTTTGCGGCACCATCACGCAGGGAGTTACGACCGTGGCAAGTGGCAACGCGATCCGGGGAAGCCGGGTCGGAGCGGGGCCGATGGGTGAGGCCGAGCGTGGCGAGTCCGCGCCCCGCCTGCGCATCTCCTTCTGGTGCTCCAACGGGCACGAGACGCAGCCCAGCTTCGCCAGTGACGCACAGGTTCCGGAGACGTGGGACTGCCCGCGCTGCGGATTCCCGGCCGGTCAGGACCGGGACAATCCACCGGACCCGCCGCGCACCGAGCCGTACAAGACACACCTCGCCTATGTACGGGAGCGGCGCAGCGACGCGGACGGCGAGGCGATCCTCGCCGAGGCGCTCGCCAAACTGCGCGGCGAGATCTGAACCACCTAGATCTGAACCACTGAGATCTGATCCTTACCGAGATCTGATCCACTTCATCCGGCCGGACACATGACAGGTGTTCCGGCCGGATCGCTTCTGCCCGTATTGTCCTGCCTTCGTTACGACTCCGATCACATAGGTTGGACAGGCAGCAGGGCACGCACGCAGGCACGAGAAGAAGTGGACCGATGTCCGAGATGAACGCAGAAGGCCGTACCAGGCTCAACCGGACGCCCGAGTGGGACGCGCTCGGCAAGCACCGCGAACAACTGGGGCAGACGAATCTGCGGGAGCTGTTCGCCGCCGACCCGGCACGCGGCACCGGCTACACCCTGACCGTGGGCGACCTCCACATCGACTACTCCAAGCATCTGGTCACCGACGAGACCCTGACGCTGCTCCGCGAGCTGGCCGCGGCGACCGGGGTGGCGGAGCTGCGGGACGCGATGTTCCGCGGCGAGAAGATCAACACCACCGAGGACCGCGCGGTACTGCACACCGCGCTGCGCGCCCCGCGCGACGCCGTCGTCGAGGTGGACGGCGAGAACGTGGTGCCGGGGGTGCACGCCGTACTCGACCGGATGAGCGCGTTCGCCGACCGGATCAGGTCCGGTGAGTGGACCGGGCACACCGGCCGCCGGATCAAGAACGTGATCAATGTCGGTATCGGCGGCTCCGACCTCGGTCCCGCGATGGCCTACGAGGTGCTGCGCTCCTTCACCGACCGCGATCTGACGGTCCGTTTCGTCTCCAACGTGGACGGCGCCGATCTGCATGAGGCGGTACGGGGCCTGGACCCGGCCGAGACGCTGTTCATCATCGCGTCCAAGACCTTCACCACCATCGAGACCATCACCAACGCCACCTCCGCCCGCGACTGGCTGCTCACCGGTCTCGGCGCCGGGCCGGAAGCCGTCGCCAAGCACTTCGTGGCGCTGTCCACCAATGCCGGCAAGGTCGCCGAGTTCGGTATCGACACGGCCAACATGTTCGAGTTCTGGGACTGGGTCGGCGGCCGCTACTCGTACGACTCGGCCATCGGCCTCTCGCTGATGATCGCGATCGGCCCGGCCAGGTTCCGGGAGATGCTCGACGGATTCCACCTCGTCGACGAGCACTTCCGTACCGCGCCGCCGGAGGCCAACGGGCCTCTGCTGATGGGGCTGCTGGGTGTCTGGTACGGCTCGTTCTTCGACGCCCAGTCGCACGCCGTCCTGCCGTACAGCCACTATCTGTCGAAGTTCACCGCCTATCTCCAGCAGCTCGACATGGAGTCCAACGGCAAGTCCGTGGACCGCGAGGGGCGGCCCGTCGACTGGCAGACGGGGCCGGTGGTCTGGGGCACGCCGGGCACCAACGGGCAGCACGCGTACTACCAGTTGATCCACCAGGGCACCAAGGTCATCCCCGCCGACTTCATCGGCTTCGCCCGCCCGGTCGCCGATCTGCTGCCCGGTCTGGTCGCGCAGCACGATCTGCTGATGGCCAACTTCTTCGCGCAGACCCAGGCGCTGGCGTTCGGCAAGACGCCCGAGGAGGTACGGGCCGAGGGCGTGCCCGAGGAGCTGGTGCCGCACAAGACCTTCCGCGGCAACCACCCGACGACCACGATCCTCGCCGGGGAGCTGACCCCGTCCGTACTGGGCCAGCTCGTCGCGCTGTACGAGCACAAGGTGTTCGTCCAGGGAGCGATCTGGAACATCGACTCCTTCGACCAGTGGGGCGTCGAGCTGGGCAAGGTCCTGGCCAAGCGCATCGAGCCCGTACTGACCGGGGAGGCGGCCGGGGACGGTCTGGACGCTTCCACGGCGGCGCTGGTCGGCACGTACCGCACGCTGCGCGGTCGCTGAGCCGATGGCGACGGGGGAGGGGACGCGGCTGCGGCCGCCGAACAACTCGCTGAACGAGCGCGCCATCGGCTGGTGGCGCGTGCAGTGGCTGACGCTCACCGTGGTGGTGGCGGGGATCCTGGCCGTGCTGGGGGCGCTCATCGCGCCCGCCCGCGCATGGCTGCTGATACCCGCCGCCGCCCTGGCGGTGCTGGGCCTGGCCTGCACGGCGCTGATACCCGTGTGGTGGTTCAGGGTGCACCGCTGGGAGGTGACGGAGGAGGCGGTCTATGTACGGACCGGCTTCTTCTGGCAGGAGTGGCGGATCGCGCCGATGTCGCGGATACAGACCGTGGACACCGTGCGCGGTCCGCTGGAGCAGCTCTTCCGGCTCTCCACGGTGATCGTCACGACCGCGTCGTCCAAGGGCGCGGTGCGTATCGGGGGGCTGGACCACGAGCTGGCGGCGGAGCTGGCGGAGCGGCTGACCCGGATCACCCAGGCCACTCCGGGGGACGCCACATGAGCGACGTCCCGGAGGCGCCGGGTACCTCGGACGCCCCGGTGGTCCCGGGCGCCCCGGCCGTCCCCGAAGTACCAGCGGTCCCCGGTGTCCCGGCTGTTCCCGAAGCACCAGCGGTCCCCAGTGTCCCGGCCCTCCCCGATTCACCGGATTCCGTGGCTGCTTCGGAAGACGGCTGGCGGCGGCTCGACCGGCGCACCCTGCTGGTCACCGTCGTGGTCATGACGGGGGTCGTCGTGGGCGCGGGCGTACCGACCGGGATCGGTCTCTCGGGCGCCCTGCCGCCCGGCGAGGTCTTCGCCTGGCTGCTCGGCGGGGCCGTACTGCTGATCGGCGGTGGCACCGGCGCGGACTATGTCCGCTGGCGCCGCACCCGCTACCGCATGGGCCCCGAGCGCGCCGAGCTGCACACCGGTCTCTTTCTGGTCAAGCGCCGCTCGCTGGCCCGCGAGCGGATACGTACGGTCGACCTCACCGCCAATCTGCTGCTCCGGCTGCTCGGTCTGGTGAAGGTCCGGATAGGGACCGGCGAGCAGACCGGCGGCGAATCCACCCTGGAGCTGGACCCGGTCACCAGGGCCGAGGGCGAGCGGCTCCGTACCGAACTGCTCGGCCGCGCCCCGGGGGCGGCCGGGGCCCCCGGCGAGGGCATGCTGGCGGTGCTCGATCCCGCCTGGATCCGCTACGCGCCGCTGTCCTTCGTCCCGGTGGCCCTCGGCGGCGCCGGGATCGGCGGGCTGTTCCAGGTCGCCGACTGGTTCGGGGTGCAGAACCGGGCGATCCACTGGGCGGGCGACCAGTTCCGGGGCATCTCGCCCGTCTGGGTGGTCGCGCTGATCGTCGGGCTCGCGGTGGCGACGGGGCTCGCGGGGGTCGTCGCGGCGCTCGCGCTGTGGATCGAGATGTGGTGGAACCACCGGCTGGAGCGGGAGCCGGGCGGCACCCTGCGGGTCCGCCGCGGGCTGTTCACCTCCCGCTCGATCTCCATCGAGGAGCGGCGGCTGCGCGGAGTGGAGCTGGTCGAGCCGATCGGCGTCCGGCTGGTCGGCGCGGCCCGGGTGGACGCCATCGCCACCGGTCTCGCCCAGGACGACGACGCCGAGGAGATGGACCAGAAGACCCTGCTGCCCGCCGCGCCGCGTGCGGTGGCGGACGCGGTGGCGGCCCGGATACTGCGCGAACCGGCGTCTCCGACGAGTACGGTACGGCTGGTCCCGCACCCCCGGGCGGCGCGGGCGCGCCGGCTGCGCTGGGCCCTCTCCTCCGTACTGCTGCCGCTGGCGGTCGTGGCGGCCCTCGGCCTGCTGCTGACCGATGTCCTGGTCGTCATCGCGGCGGCCGGTGCCGTGGTGCTGCTGCCGCTCGCCGTGCTGATGGCGCTCGACGCGTACCGCGGTCTGGGGCACGGTCTCGGCGGCGCCTATCTGGTGGCCCGCTCGGGCACGGTGCGCCGGACGACGGTGGCCCTCCAGCGCGGCGGAGTCGTCGGCTGGACGGTCCGTCAGTCGTTCTTCCAGCGCCGCACGGGTCTGCTGACGCTCACGGCGACCACGGCCGCGGGCGGCGGCGCGTACCACGTGTACGACACCGCGGAGGGCGAGGGGCTGACCTTCGCGGCGGAGGCGGTCCCGGGCCTGCTGGAGCCGTTCCTGATACGGGAGCGCGCGGCGGAAAGGCCGTCGGGGCCGGGTCGTTGACACGCTGAAGGCCCGGCCGCCGGGAGGCGAACCGGGCCTTCACACCGCCTTATACACACCGCTTGCTTGAGATACGGCCTTTGACGCTCCGTCAGGCGGAGGCCGGCGGATAGAGGTCCCGCGGCAGCGCCGAGGCCGCCGCAGCGTCCAGCAGCCACAGCGTGCGGCTGCGGCCGTACGCACCCGCCGCCGGGGCCTGGATCTCCCCCGCCCCCGACAGCGCGATCTCCGCCGCCTTCGCCTTGTCCTCGCCCGCCGCGAGCAGCCAGACCTCATGGGCCGCGCGGATCGCGGGCAGCGTGAGCGAGATACGGGTCGGCGGCGGCTTGGGAGCGCCGTGCACGGCGACCACCGTGCGCTCGGTCTCCCGTACCGCGGGCAGTTCGGGGAAGAGCGACGCCACATGGGTGTCGGGGCCGACCCCCAGCATCAGTACGTCGAAGGTCGGCACCGGACCGTGGTCCTCCGGCCGTGACGCCGCCGCGAGTTCCGTGGCGTACGCGGCGGCCGCGGCCTCCACATCACTGCCGTACGGCCCGTCAGAAGCCGGCATCGGATGCACCCGCGAGGGGTCCAGCGGCACCGAACCGAGCAGTGCCTCCCGTGCCTGGGTGTAGTTGCGCTCCGGGTCGCCCTCCGGCAGGAAGCGCTCGTCGCCCCACCACAGATCGAGCCGTGACCAGTCCACCGCGTCCCTGGCGGGCGCCGCCGACAGCGCGGCCAGCAGCCCGTTGCCGTTGCGGCCGCCGGTCAGCACCACCGAGGCGGAGCCCCGGGCGGCCTGGGCGTCCACGATCTTGGTGATCAGCCGGGCCGCCGCGGCCTGGGCCATCAGCTCCTTGTCCCGGTGGACGACCAGTTGCGGAGTGCTCACGAGGACGAGGCCTTCCCGGTCGCATTCTTCGTCGCGGTCGCCGTCGCCGTACCCCCGCCACCGGAGGCGGCGGCCGACGGGGCGGCGCTGTCGCCGAGCCGGTCGACACCGAACCGCAGCGCCGACGCGTAGATGTCGTCCGGGTCCAGCCGCCGCAGCTCCTCCGCGATCAGCTCGGAGGTCTCGCGCCGCTTCAGCGCCACCGCGCGGTCCGGCTGCCCCTCGACCGAGAGGGTCGCCAGCGAGCCGTCCGCCCGGTGCAGATTGACCGGACCGCAGTCGGTCTGCATCCGTACAGCGGTGAGCCCGGGCCCCGCGGAGACGGCGCGCTTCACCGGTACGTTCAGCCGGTTCGCGAGCCACATGGCCAGCAGTTCACAGCTCGGATTGTGCTGCTCGCCCTCCACCTCCACCGAGGTGACCGCGCAGTCCACCTGGTCCAGCGCCGCCGCCAGCATCGAGCGCCACGGCGTGATCCGCGTCCAGGCCAGATCCGTGTCGCCGGGGGTGTACGCGTCCGCGCGCACCGTCAGCTCCTCGGTCGGGTTCTCCGCCGCGTGGGTGTCGGTCACCCGGCGCTGCGCCAGCCTGCCCAGCGCGTCCTTGGCCGGGTTGGCCGGCGCGTTCGCCGGCCACCACACCACGACCGGGGCGTCGGGCAGCAGCAGCGGCAGCACCACCGACTGCGCGTGGTCCACGACATCGCCGTACAGCCGCAGGACGATCGTCTCGCCGGTGCCCGCGTCCGCACCCACCCGGACCTCGGCGTCCAGCCGCGCCTTGGACCGGTCGCGCGCCGAGCGGGAGACCCGCTTGACGACGACCAGCTTGCGCGACGGGTGCTCGCGGGACGCCTCGTCGGCGGCCCTGAGCGCGTCGTACTGGTTCTCCTCGTCGGTGACGATGACCAGCGTGAGCACCATGCCGACGGCGGGAGTGCCGATCGCCCTGCGCCCCTGCACCAGTGCCTTGTTGATCTTGCTGGACTTGGTGTCCGTCAGGTCGATCTTCATGGCCGGCGCCAGCTCCGTCCGTCTCGTGCGAGCATCTCGTCCGCCTCGACCGGACCCCAGGTCCCGGACTCGTACTGCGCGGGCTTGCCGTGCTTCTCCCAGTACTCCTCGATCGGGTCGAGGATCTTCCAGGACAGCTCGACCTCCTCCAGGCGCGGGAAGAGGTTCGAGTCGCCGAGCAGCACATCGAGGATGAGCCGCTCGTACGCCTCGGGGCTGGACTCCGTGAAGGACTCGCCGTACGCGAAGTCCATGGAGACGTCCCGCACCTCCATCGAGGTGCCGGGCACCTTGGAGCCGAACCGCATCGTCACGCCCTCGTCCGGCTGCACCCGGATGACCAGGGCGTTCTGCCCCAGCTCCTGGGTGGAGGTGTGGTCGAAGGGGGAGTGCGGCGCGCGCTGGAAGACCAGCGCGATCTCGGTGACCCGGCGGCCGAGCCGCTTTCCGGTACGGAGATAGAACGGCACGCCCGCCCAGCGGCGGTTGTCGATCTCCAGCTTCACCGCGGCATAGGTGTCCGTCTTTGACTTGCTGTCGATGCCGTCTTCCTGGAGATAGCCGACGGCCTTCTCGCCGCCCTGCCATCCCGCGGCGTACTGCCCGCGCACGGTGCCCTCACCGAGGTCCCTGGGCAGCCGGACGGCGCCCAGCACCTTGGTCTTCTCCGCGACCAGCGCGTCCGCGTCGAAGGAGGCCGGCTCCTCCATGGCGGTCAGCGCCAGCAACTGGAGCAGATGGTTCTGGATCACATCGCGGGCGGCGCCGATGCCGTCGTAGTAGCCGGCCCGGCCGCCGATCCCGATGTCCTCGGCCATCGTGATCTGTACGTGGTCGACGTACGACCGGTTCCAGATCGGCTCGAAGAGGCTGTTGGCGAACCGCAGCGCCAGGATGTTCTGGACGGTCTCCTTGCCCAGATAGTGGTCGATCCTGAAGACCTCGTGGGACGGGAAGACCTCGTGGACGACCTTGTTCAGCTCCTTGGCGGAGGCCAGATCGTGGCCGAACGGCTTCTCGATGACCGCGCGGCGCCAGGAGCCGTCCCGCTGGTCCGCCAGCCCGTGCTTCTTGAGCTGCTGCACGACCTGCGGGAAGAACTTGGGCGGTACGGAGAGATAGAACGCGAAGTTGCCGCTGGTGCCCTGCGACTTGTCGAGGTCCGCGATCGTCGCCCGCAGGTTCTCGAACGCGTCGTCGTCGCCGAAGTCGCCCTGGACGAAGCGCATCCCCTGGATGAGCTGCTGCCAGACCTCCTCACGGAACGGCGTGCGCGCGTGTTCCTTGACGGCGTCGTGCACCTCCTGCGCGAAGTCCTCGTCCTTCCACTCACGGCGCGCGAAGCCGACGAGCGAGAAGCCCGGCGGAAGCAGACCGCGGTTGGCCAGGTCATAGATGGCAGGCATCAGCTTTTTGCGGGACAAATCGCCCGTGACGCCGAAGATGACCAGGCCCGACGGCCCCGCGATACGCGGGAGCCGTCGGTCCGCGGCGTCACGGAGCGGGTTCGCTCCGTGGGTTGCGGTCAAGGGGATCAGCCCTCCGAAGGGGCGAGGCGCTTCAGCTCCGCCTCGGTCGACTTGAGCAGGTCGTTCCAGGCCACCGCGAACTTCTCGACGCCCTCGTCCTCCAGTACCTGGACGACGTCGTCGTACGAGATGCCCAGCGCGGCCACGGCCGCCAGGTCCGCGCGCGCCTGGTCGTACGTACCGCGCACGGTGTCACCGGTGATGGCGCCGTGGTCGGCGGTGGCGTCGAGCGTGGCCTCCGGCATGGTGTTCACCGTGCCCGGGGCGACCAGGTCGTCGACGTACAGCGTGTCCTTGTACGCCGGGTCCTTCACGCCGGTCGAGGCCCAGAGCGGACGCTGCTTGTTGGCCTGCGCCCGGTCCAGCGCCGCCCAGCGGTCGGAGCTGAAGACCTCTTCGTACGCCTCGTACGCCAGCCGCGCGTTGGCCACGGCCGCCTTGCCGCGGGCCGCCTTGGCCTCGGGCGTGCCCAGCGCGTCGAGCCGCTTGTCGATCTCCGTGTCCACCCGGGACACGAAGAAGGACGCCACCGAGTGGATCTTGGAGAGGTCGAGGCCGGCGGCCCTGGCCTTCTCCAGACCCGCCAGATAGGCGTCCATGACCTCGCGGTAGCGCTCCAGCGAGAAGATCAGCGTGACATTGACGCTGATGCCCCGGCCGACGGTCTCGGTGATGGCCGGGAGACCGGCCTGGGTCGCCGGGATCTTGATCAGGGTGTTGGGGCGGTCCACCAGCCAGGCGAGCTGCTTGGCCTCGGCGATGGTCGCCACGGTGTTGTGCGCCAGGCGCGGGTCGACCTCGATCGAGACCCGGCCGTCCTGGCCCTGCGTCGCGTCGAAGACCGGACGCAGGATGTCGGCGGCGTCCCGGACGTCCGCCGTGGTGATCATGCGGACGGCCTCCTCGACGGTCACCCGGCGGGCCGCGAGGTCGGCGAGCTGGCCGTCGTAGCCGTGCCCCTGCGAGATCGCCTTCTGGAAGATGGACGGGTTGGTGGTGACGCCCACCACGTGCTGCTGGTCGATCAGTTCGGCGAGATTGCCGGACGTGATACGGGTACGCGACAGGTCGTCGAGCCAGATCGCGACGCCTTCGTCGGAAAGGCGCTTCAGTGCGTCTGTCATGAGAGTTGCATCTCCTACAGTTCGTATACGGGCGTCAGCGCGCTGACGCCGCAAGAGATTCCCGGGCTGCGGCGGCCACCGCGTCCGCGGTGAAGCCGAACTCACGGAAGAGGACCTTGCCGTCCGCCGAAGCGCCGAAGTGCTCCAGCGACACAATGCGGCCGGCGTCACCCACGTACCGGTGCCAGGTCAGTCCGATACCGGCCTCGACCGCCACCCGCGCTGTCACGGAGGGCGGCAGAACGCTGTCCTTGTACGTCTGGTCCTGCTCGTCGAACCACTCGACGGACGGCATGGAGACCACCCGCGCCCGGATACCGTCGGCCTGGAGCTGCTCGCGCGCCGCCACGGCGAGCTGCACCTCGGAACCCGTACCGATCAGTACGACCTCGGGGTCGCCGCCCTCGGCGTCGAAGAGGACATAACCGCCCCTGGCCGCCTCGTCGTTGGCGTCGTACGTCGGCACGCCCTGGCGGGTGAGCGCCAGACCGTGCGGCGCGCCCTTGGAGTGGCGGCGCAGGATCTCGCGCCAGGCGATCGCCGTCTCGTTGGCGTCGGCGGGGCGCACGATGTTCAGCCCCGGGATGGCGCGCAGCGCGGAGAGGTGCTCGACCGGCTGGTGCGTCGGGCCGTCCTCGCCGAGCCCGATCGAGTCATGGGTCCAGACATACGTGACGGGTACCCGCATCAGCGCCGCGAGCCGCACGGCCGGGCGCATGTAATCGGAGAACACCAGGAAAGTGCCGCCGTAGATACGGGTGTTGCCGTGCAGCGCGATGCCGTTCATCGTCGAGCCCATGGCGTGCTCGCGGATGCCGTAGTGCACCGTGCGGCCGTACGGGTCGGCCCCCGGCAGCGGGTTGCCGGCCGGGAGGAACGAAGAGGTCTTGTCGATGGTGGTGTTGTTGGAGCCCGCCAGGTCGGCGGAGCCGCCCCACAGCTCCGGAATGACCTCGCCGAGCGCCTGGAGCACCTTGCCGGACGCGGCGCGCGTCGCCAGGGACTTGCCGGGCTCGAAGGCGGGGACCTTGTCCTCCCAGCCCTCGGGGAGTTCACCGGCCCTGATCCGGTCGAACAGCGCGGCGCGCTCCGGCTGCGCGGTGCGCCACGCGGCGAAGGTCTTCTCCCACTCGCCGCGCACCTCACGGCCGCGGTCGAGCGCCTCACGGGTGTGCGCGAGCACCTCGTCCGCGACCTCGAAGGACTTCTCCGGGTCGAAGCCCAGGACCTTCTTGGTCGCCGCGACCTCCGCGTCGCCGAGCGCCGAGCCGTGCGCGGCCTCGGTGTTCTGCGCGTGCGGGGCGGGCCAGGCGATGATCGAGCGGGCCGCGATGAAGGAGGGGCGGTCGATCTCCTCCTGCGCGGCCTTCAGCGCCCGGTACAGACCGGCCGGGTCGAGGTCGCCGTTGGGAAGCTGCTCGACGCGCTGGACGTGCCAGCCGTACGCCTCGTACCGCTTGAGGGTGTCCTCGGAGACCGCGGTCTCCGTGTCGCCCTCGATCGAGATGTGGTTGTCGTCCCAGAGCAGCACCAGATTCCCCAGCTTCTGGTGGCCGGCCAGCGACGACGCCTCGGCCGAGATGCCCTCCTGGAGACAGCCGTCACCGGCGATCACCCAGACGGTGTGGTCGAACGGGGAGGTGCCGGGCGCCGCGTCCGGGTCGTACAGACCGCGCTCGTACCGCGCCGCCATCGCCATGCCGACGCCGTTCGCGACACCCTGGCCGAGCGGTCCCGTGGTGGTCTCGACACCGACGGTGTGGCCGTACTCCGGGTGGCCCGGGGTCTTCGAGCCCCAGGTGCGGAACGACTCCAGGTCCGCCAGCTCCAGGCCGTAACCCGCCAGATAGAGCTGGATGTAGAGCGTCAGGCTGGCGTGGCCGGCCGAGAGGACGAACCGGTCACGCCCGGTCCACTGAGCGTCGGCGGGGTCGTGCCGCATGAGCTTCTGGAACAGCACATACGCGGCGGGGGCCAGGCTCATGGCCGTACCGGGATGGCCGTTGCCGACCTTCTGTACGGCATCCATGGCCAGGACGCGAACGGTATCGACCGCCCGGCTGTCCACATCGGTCCACTCGAGGTCTGTGGTGGTCGGCTTGGTGCTCACCCTGAGTCAGGGCTCCTCTCCACATGTCCAGTCCCGGTGTCTGAGGGCGCACCGGCTTCGCTGCCGAGCCTACCCTCGTAGCCCCATCCAACTTTTCCCCTTCGTAACCAGGGTGCGGCGGGCACATGGACTTCGCCTCCCGGCTGGGTACGGGGACGTCCCGCCCGGCGTGCGGGGACGTCCGAGCCGTGATAGCGGGACTGCTCCCGGGGCCCTCCGCACCACCCACCCCCGCGCGGAATCGGTGTCTGGGCAACGTCTAGAGTGGCGTGGTAAGCGCAAGTCTTTACCGGGGCTTCACGTCCGGAGCTTGCTGGGATTTCTCTGTCAGGGGTGTGCGTGACGGCCGTCGAGTCCCGACCCGCTGGGGTCGTCCCGACTCCGACCCCGGGGGGCCATCGGCCGTTCGGGGCCCGCGTCAAAGCGTTCGTGATGCTGACCAAGCCGCGGATCATCGAGCTGCTGCTCATCACGACCGTGCCGGTGATGTTCCTGGCCGCCGGCACCGTGCCGGATCTGTGGCTGGTGGTCACCACCTGTGTCGGCGGCTATCTCTCGGCCGGCGGCGCCAACGCGCTGAACATGTACATCGACCGTGACATCGACGCGATGATGGACCGTACGTCCCAGCGTCCCCTGGTCACCGGGATGGTGTCACCGCGCGAGGGGCTGGTCTTCGGCCTCACGCTGACCGTCGTCTCGACGCTCTGGTTCGGATTCCTGGTCAACTGGCTGTCCGCGGCGCTGTCGCTCGGTGCGCTCCTTTTCTACGTCGTCGTCTACACGATGATCCTCAAGCGCCGTACCGCGCAGAACATCGTCTGGGGCGGGATCGCCGGCTGCATGCCCGTGCTGATCGGCTGGTCCGCGGTCACCGACTCGGTGTCCTGGGCGTCTCTCATCCTCTTCCTTGTCATCTTCTTCTGGACGCCGCCGCACTACTGGCCGCTGTCGATGAAGGTGAAGGAGGACTACGCGCGCGCGGGCGTGCCCATGCTTCCGGTCGTCGCGAGCAACCGGGTGGTGGCCCGGCAGATCGTCGTCTACAGCTGGGTGATGGTCGGTGTCTCGCTGCTGCTGACCCCGCTCGGGTACACCGGCTGGTTCTACACGGCGGTGGCGCTGGCGGCGGGCGGCTGGTGGCTCTGGGAGGCGCACGGTCTTCAGTCGCGCGCCCGGGCCGGGGTGACCGGCGGCAAGCTGAAGGAGATGCGGCTGTTCCACTGGTCGATCACCTATGTGTCGCTGCTGTTCGTCGCCGTGGCGGTCGATCCTTTCCTGCGGTAGCACTCAGGTTCTGTTTCATCAGATTCTGTTTCCCCAGGTTCTGTCCAACGGGCGGGGCGCGTGGTCAAGGCCACGCGGCCCGCCCGTCGCCGGTTGATCTACCCGTGGGTAGCATCGAATTCATGTCAGAGACCCAGCAGGTTGACCAGAGCGAGCCCGATCCCGACGAGAGCGCCGTCAGCGCGGCGAGTGCCGAGAGCGGGGCCGCGGCCCGCCGGGCGACGCGCGACGCACGCCGGGCCGCCCGGCTCGCCAAGCAGATCGGCGCCTTCGCCAAGCGGCACGGCGGCGCCGAGGGACGGCTCGCCTACCTCGGACAGGCGGGCACCCGGATCGTCCTTGTCGGCGAGGACGGCGGCTGGGGCGATCTCGTCGCCCCCAGCTACGAGGTCGCGCTCGGCGCCGCCGAGAAGGCCGGACTCACTCTGCACGAGAGTTTCGACGGGGAACTCGCGGCCAAGGTCCGCACCGGCCCGTACGAATGGAAGCGGATGGCCGGGATCCAGCTCGGCCACTGATTCGGCCGTCCCGGCCCCCCGCCGTCCCGGCCCTGTGACGACCGGCGGCGACCGGGCTCGTACGGCTGACATGACGGCCGTCACGGGCCCCGGGCGCGCCCTGGGCGCCACCCGATCGCGGTTCACCCGTTAGTCCGGGTAGGAGTACGGTCCACGACGGGAATCCCGATGATCGAAACTGCGTCCCTGGTCGACCAGTACTGCCACGGGGTGCTCCGCGGAGAGCTGGGGCTCGGCACCTTCGAGGCCCAGCTCGGCAGGACGGCGGGGCCGCCCGCCGCCGGCACCACCTTCTTCGACACCCAGACCGGTTTCGCGGTACGCCGCTGGTGTCCGCCCGTACTCGGTCTCGAACCGCACTGCCCCCCGGCCCGCTATCTGGCCCGCCGCCGGGAGCTGGGGGTCCTGGAGGCGGGCCGGCGGCTGCTGCGGTCCACCGGGATCGCCACCTATTTGGTGGACACCGGGCTGCCCGGCGATCTGACCGGGCCCGCCGAGATCGCCTCGGCCGGTGCGGCCGAGGCGCTGGAGATCGTACGGCTCGAACCGCTCGCCGAGCGCGTCGCTGACGGAGCGGACGGGGTCGGCACGTTTCTCTCCGGTCTCGCCGAGTCCGTGCACACCGCCGCCGCCTCGGCCGTCGCCTTCAGCTCGGTCGCCGGGATCCGGCACGGTCTGGCGCTCGCCCCGGAGCCGCCGGGGCCCGGCGAGGTACGGAGTGCGGCGGACCACTGGCTGGCCGGGCGGGTGGCCGGCGCGCCGCTCACCGATCCTGTACTGCTGCGGCATCTGCTGTGGACGGCCGTCGGCTCCGGGCTGCCGCTGCAACTGCACATGGGCGCCGGTGCCGGATATCCGCGGCCGGGGCGTACGGATCCGCTGCCGCTCACCGGTTTCGTGGCGGCCACCGCCGGCCTCGGCACCGATCTGGTCCTGCTGGGGGCCTATCCGTACCACCGGCACGCGGCCCAGCTCACCGGGGCCTTCCCGCATGTGTACGCCGATCTGGGGCCCGCCCTCGCGCATACCGGGGCCCGGGCCACCGCCGTACTCGCGGAGGTCCTGGAACTGGCGCCGTTCGGGAAGCTGTTGTTCTCCAGCGGCGCGCGAGGGCTGCCGGAGCTGCATGTGGTGGGGGCGCGGGTGTTCCGGGAGGCGCTGGCGCGGGTCCTGGGCGGCTGGGTGGCCGACGGGTCCTGGGCGCCCGGTGACGCGCAGCGGGTCGCCGGGATGATCGCGGCGGGCAACGCGCGGCGCCTCTACCGGCTGTTGGGCGACTGAAGCGGCTGTCGCGGAATCCCGGACTCAGCCGTCCCCGGATTCAGCCAGGCGCGGGACCGCCGGGTGTGGGCTCGGCCGGGCGTGGGCTCAGCTCGGAACAGCCGACAGCGGGGACTCCTGCTGCGCGGGGATTCCCGGTGCGGCGTGCGGGCGCTCGCGCACACTCATCGCCAGCCGCAGCACCGCGATCCACACCAGGCACGAGCCCAACATGTGCGCGCCGACCAGGATCTCGGGTACGTCGGTGAAGAACTGCACATAGCCGATGGCGCCTTGGGCGAGCAGGACCAGCAGCAGTTCCCTGGCGCGCGTCCGGGTGTCCGGCGGAGCGTCCACCACCCGCAGCACCAGCCACATCGCCACGGCCAGCGCGCAGACCAGCCAGGCGAACACCGCGTGCACATGGGCGGCGGTGACCCAGTCGAACGGCATCCGCGGCACATCGCTGCTGTCGCCCGCGTGCCGCCCCGAGCCCGTCACGACCGTACCCGCCCCGATCAGGACCACCGCCGCGCCGGTCAGCGCCCAGGACAGCTTGCGCACCGGGCGCGGGACCCGCGGCCGGGCCGCGCTGTCGCCCTCGCGGGTGCGCAGCCAGGTCAGGGTGGTGACGGTGAGCAGGGTGGTGGCGAGCAGGAAGTGGCCCGCCACGGTCCAGGGGTTGAGGCCCATCCACACCGTGACCCCGCCGAGCACGGCATTGCCCATCACGATCCAGAACTGGGACCAGGCGAGCCGGGTCAGCCCGCGCCGCCGGGGCTTCGCCGAGCGAACCGCCACGATCGCCCAGCCGACCGCCGCGCACAGCACATAGGTCAGCATCCGGTTGCCGAACTCGATCGCCCCGTGGATTCCCTGCTCCGGGGTGGCGAAGAGGCTGTCGTCCGTGCACTTGGGCCAGGTGTCGCAGCCGAGGCCGGAGCCGGTCAGCCGGACCGCGCCGCCGGTGACGACGATCACCACGCTCATCACGACGGCGGTGAGCGCGGCGCGCTGGACCGTACGGGGTGACGGTGTCCAGCGCTGGGCGATATGGGCGAGGGGGGTCAGCACGGCAACCATCGTAGGCGGGAGCTTGTGCAGGTTTTCACGAGGGGTACGGGACGGGCTCTTCCGGCATCTTCGCGCCCGGCGCTCAACGCCGCGTGCGCGACCCCCAGCGCCGGCGCTCAACACCCAGCCCTCAATGCCCGGCGCTCACTCCCAGCGGAAGAACACGGCCGCCGCCCCGAGCCCCAGCGCGGCCCAGCCGGCCAGCACCCCGAGATCGCCCCAGGGCGTCGCGGCGCCCTGCTGGAGGACGTCCCGCAGCCCGTCGGAGAGCGCCGAGATCGGCAGCAGCGCGAGCACCGAGCCCGCCGCGTCCGGGAACCGGTCCAGCGGCACGATCACCCCGCCGCCCACCAGGAGCAGCAGGAAGACCAGATTGGCCGCGGCCAGGGTCGCCTCGGCCCGGAGCGTGCCCGCCATCAGCAGACCGAGCCCGGAGAAGGCCGCGGTCCCCAGCACGAGCAGCAGCAGTACGGCGAGCGCCCCGGACGGGGTGGCCGCCCCCTGCGGCGACCAGCCGAGCAGCAGCGCGATCACCGTCAGCAGCATGATCTGGAGCACTTCGGTGACCAGGACGCAGAGCGTCTTGGCGGTCATCAGCGCCCACCGCGGCAGCGGTGACACCGCGAGCCGCTTGAGCACTCCGTACCGCCGCTCGAAGCCGGTGGCGATGGCCTGTCCGGTGAACGCCGTGGACATCACCGCCAGGGCGAGGACACCGGGCGCGAGGAAGTCCACCGCCTTGTCGGAGCCGCTGCCGGGGCCACCGCCGGTGCCGGTACCGCTCGTGTCGATGATGTCGACCGTCGAGAACAGCACCAGCAGCAGCGACGGGATGATCACGGTCAGCAGGAGCTGCTCGCCGTTGCGCAGCAGCAGCTTCGTCTCGAACGCCGTCTGGGCCGCGATCATGCGGAGCAGCGGTGCCGCGCCGGGCGCGGGGGCGTACGTACCGGCGCTTCTGACGGCGCCCGTCGCGCTGCTCGTAACGGCGTCGGCGGTCATGAACGCAGCTCCTTGCCGGTCAGTTCGAGGAAGACGTCCTCCAGGGTGTGCCGCTCGACGGAGATCCCGTCGGCCATCACACCGTGCTGCGCGCACCAGGAGGCGACCGTGGCCAGGAGCTGCGGATCGACCGAGCCGCTGATCCGGTACGCGCCCGGCGACAGCTCCGCCGCGGCGGTGCCGTCCGGCAGCGCCTTCAGCAGCGAGCCGAGGTCGAGCCCGGGGCGGCCGGTGAAGCGCAGGGTGTTCTCGGCGCCGCCCCGGCACAGCTCCTCGGGGCTGCCGTGGGCGATCACCCGGCCCGCGTCGATGATCACCACGTCGTCGGCCAGTTCCTCGGCCTCGTCCATGAAGTGCGTGGTCAGTACGGCGGTGACGCCGTCGGCGCGCAGTTCGCGGAGCAGTTCCCAGGTGGAGCGCCGGGCCTGCGGGTCGAGCCCGGCCGTCGGCTCGTCCAGGAAGACCAGCTCCGGCCGGCCGACCACGGCCAGGGCGAGCGCGAGCCGCTGCTGCTGGCCGCCGGAGAGCCGCCGGTAGGCCGTACGTCCGCAGTCGCCGAGGCCGAGCCGTTCCATCAGCGCGTCCACATCCAGCGGCCGCGCGTGCAGCCGGGCCATGTGGCGGAGCATCTCCTCGGCGCGCGCTCCGGAGTACACACCACCCGACTGGAGCATCACGCCGATGCGGGGACGGAGCCGGGCGGCGTCGGCGACCGGGTCGAGACCGAGGACGCGTACGGTGCCGGAATCGGCCCTGCGATAGCCCTCGCAGGTCTCCACGGTGGTGGTCTTGCCGGCTCCGTTGGGGCCGAGCACGGCGGTGACCGTACCGGCGCGCACCACCAGGTCGAGACCGTCCACCGCGGCTCTGTCCCCGTACCGCTTGACCAGGCCGTGGACCTCGACCACGGGATCCCGTGTGCCTGCTGCGGGCGCGCGGTCGGGCAGGGAGCCGCCCGGGAAGACGCTGTGCATGCCGGGCAGTCTAGGCAGCGCCCGCCGGACCCCGGGCCGCGGGGCCGAAAGGATCTGTCCGCAGGCCGGAAAAGTGCGGTGTCCCGAACCTGTACGCATCGCTCGGCAGCCGGTCGCGAGCCGGAAGAAGAGCAGGCCGGCCGGGGTGGCGAGGGTCGTTGTTAGGTAACCCTTAGTGATGAAGCGCACCGGAGACCGCTGCGGACCGTGGTTGTCACGGCCGGACGAATTACGCAACAATGGCGTTGTGAAATACGTCGGCGAGGCTCCCCAGGAGGAACTCGCGACCGGTGAGCACCCCACTCGCAACCGCGTCGCGCGCTCCATCCTGGACCACGGCCCCTCCACGGTCTCCGAGCTGGCGGGGCGCCTCGGGCTCACCCAGGCCGCCGTCCGCCGCCATCTCGACGCGCTGGTCGCCGATTCCGTGGTGGAACCGCGCGAGCAGCGGGTCTACGGATCACGCGGACGCGGCAGGCCGGCCAAGGTGTTCGTCCTGACTGACTGCGGCCGGGACGCCTTCGACCAGTCGTACGACCAGCTCGCCGCGGACGCCCTGCGCTGGATCGCCAGGAGCGCGGGCGGCGGGGAGCGCGGCGAGGCGGCCGTCGCTGCCTTCGCCCGTGCCCGGCTCGCCGACCAGTCGGAGAGCTACCGCCGGGCGGTCGAGCAGGCCGATCCGGCCAGGCGCACCGAGGCCCTGGCCGAGGCGCTGAGCGCCGACGGGTACGCTGCTACGGCGCGTAGCGCGCCGAACCGGCAGGGCGAGCAGCTCTGCCAGCACCACTGCCCGGTCGCCCATGTCGCCGAGCAGTTCCCGCAGCTCTGCGAGGCGGAGACGGAGTCCTTCTCCGAGCTGCTCGGGACCCATGTGCAGCGACTGGCCACCATCGCCCACGGTGACGGCGTCTGCACGACGTTCATCCCCCGCGCCACCGCGACCGCAGAGGCCACCGCGACCGCGGAGACCGCCGCCACCGCAGAGACCACTGATCACGCTTCTGAAAGCACAGCCGGGAGGAACCCCGAATGACGCTCCCCACGGAGACCGCCCACCCCGAGCTGGAGGGTCTGGGTACGTACGAATTCGGCTGGGCCGACTCCGACGCCGCCGGCGCCGCGGCCAAGCGCGGACTCTCCGAGGATGTCGTCCGTGACATCTCGGAGAAGAAGAACGAGCCGGAGTGGATGCTGAAGCTGCGGCTCAAGGGTCTGCGCCTGTTCGACAAGAAGCCCATGCCGAGCTGGGGCTCGGACCTGTCGGGCATCGACTTCGACAACATCAAGTACTTCGTACGGTCCACCGAGAAGCAGGCCGCCTCCTGGGAGGAACTGCCGGAGGACATCAAGAACACGTACGACAAGCTCGGCATCCCGGAGGCGGAGAAGCAGCGCCTCGTCGCGGGTGTCGCCGCGCAGTACGAGTCCGAGGTCGTCTACCACCAGATCCGTGAGGACCTGGAGCAGCAGGGCGTCATCTTCCTGGACACCGACACCGCGCTCAAGGAGCACCCGGAGCTGTTCCAGGAGTACTTCGGCACGGTCATCCCGGTCGGCGACAACAAGTTCGCGTCGCTGAACACCGCCGTATGGTCGGGCGGATCGTTCATCTATGTGCCGAAGGGCGTGCATGTCGACATCCCGCTCCAGGCCTACTTCCGTATCAACACGGAGAACATGGGCCAGTTCGAGCGGACGCTGATCATCGTCGACGAGGACGCGTACGTCCACTACGTCGAGGGCTGTACGGCCCCGATCTACTCCTCGGACTCGCTGCACAGCGCCGTGGTCGAGATCATCGTCAAGAAGGGCGGCCGCTGCCGCTACACGACCATCCAGAACTGGTCGAACAACGTGTACAACCTGGTCACCAAGCGGGCCGTCGCCTACGAGGGCGCGACCATGGAGTGGGTCGACGGCAACATCGGCTCCAAGGTGACCATGAAGTACCCGGCCGTCTATCTGATGGGCGAGCACGCCAAGGGCGAGACCCTGTCCATCGCCTTCGCGGGCGAGGGGCAGCACCAGGACGCCGGCGCCAAGATGGTCCACATGGCCCCCAACACCTCGTCGAACATCGTCTCCAAGTCGGTGGCGCGCGGTGGCGGGCGTACGTCGTACCGCGGTCTGATCGAGATCGGCGAGGGCGCCGAGGGCTCCAAGTCCAATGTGCTCTGTGACGCGCTGCTCACGGACACCGTCTCGCGCTCCGACACCTACCCGTACGTGGACGTCCGCGAGGACGACGTGTCCATGGGCCACGAGGCGACCGTCTCCAAGGTCTCCGAGGACCAGCTCTTCTATCTGATGAGCCGCGGTCTCTCCGAGTTCGAGGCGATGGCGATGATCGTGCGCGGCTTCGTCGAGCCGATCGCCAAGGAACTGCCCATGGAGTACGCGCTGGAGCTGAACCGGCTGATCGAGCTGCAGATGGAAGGCTCCGTCGGCTGACCACGGCCCCGACGGACGGAGTCCGGCCCCCGCAAGCGCGGCCGGACCTCCGCCCGACCCCAGCAGCGACCGTTTTTCCTTACGCAGAGGCAGAGAGAGAGCACGACGACAGCCATGGCTGAGGCTCAGAACATTCCGGCGGGTTCCACCACCGCCGGGTCGATCGCGGTGGCCGCCGAGTCGACCGTCGCCACGCGCATGAGCGCGCCCCCCTCCTATGACGTGGCGGACTTCCCCGTCCCGCACGGACGTGAGGAGGAGTGGCGGTTCACGCCGCTGGAGCGGCTGCGCGGGCTGCACGACGGCACGGCCGTCGCGGCGGACGGCGTCACGGTCGAGGTGACCGCCCCCGACGGCGTCGTCGTCGAGACCGTGGGCCGGGACGACGCGCGGATCGGCCGGGCCGGTACGCCGGTGGACCGGGTCGCCGCCCAGGCGTACTCCTCGTTCGAGAAGGCCTCGGTCGTCTCGGTGCCCAAGGAGACCGTGCTGAGCGAGCCGGTGAGGATCGCCGTGCACGGCGAGGGCGGTACGGCCTACGGCCACCAGATCATCGAGCTGGGCGCCTTCGCCGAGGCGGTCGTCGTCATCGAGCACACCGGTGACGCCGTGCTCGCCGCCAATGTCGACTATCTCCTCGGGGACGGCGCCAAGCTGACCGTCGTCTCCCTCCAGGACTGGGACGAGAAGGCCGTCCATGTCGCCCAGCACAACGCGCTGGTCGGCCGGGACGCCTCCTTCAAGTCCGTCGTGGTCACCTTCGGCGGCGATCTCGTACGGCTCACGCCCCAGGTGCGGTACGCGGCCCCCGGCGGGGACGCCGAGCTGTTCGGCCTGTACTTCACCGACCGCGGCCAGCACCAGGAGCACCGTCTCTTCGTCGACCACAACGCCCCGCACTGCCGGTCCAACGCCGCCTACAAGGGCGCGCTCCAGGGCACCGACGCGCACGCCGTCTGGATCGGTGACGTACTGATCCGCGCCGCGGCCGAGGGCACCGACACGTACGAGATGAACCGCAACCTGGTCCTCACGGACGGCGCGCGGGTCGACTCGGTGCCGAACCTGGAGATCGAGACCGGAGAGATCGCCGGCGCCGGCCATGCCTCGGCCACCGGCCGCTTCGACGACGAGCAGCTCTTCTATCTGATGGCCCGCGGCATCCCGGAGACCGAGGCCCGCAGGCTGGTCGTCCGCGGCTTCTTCGCCGAACTGGTCCAGAAGATCGGGCTGCCGGAGCTCGAAGAGCGTCTGATGGCGAAGATCGAGGCGGAACTGGAGGCGTCCGTCTGATGGCCTTCGTCCGTGTCTGCGCCCTCGGCGAGCTGGAGGAGGACACCCCGAAGCGGGTGGAACTCGACGGCACGCCGGTCTCCGTCGTCCGCACCGGCGGCGAGGTGTTCGCGATCAACGACATTTGCTCGCACGCGAATGTCTCGCTCTCCGAGGGCGAGGTGGAGGACTGCATGATCGAATGCTGGCTGCACGGCTCCAGCTTCGACCTCCGTACCGGCAAGCCGTCGAGTCTGCCCGCGACGCGCCCCGTCCCCGTATACCCCGTAAAGATCGAAGGGGACGATGTGCTCGTCTCCGTCACCCAGGAGTCCTGAGTCACCCATGGCAACGCTTGAAATCCACGACCTGCACGTCTCCGTCGAGGCCGAGACCGGCCCCCGCGAGATCCTCAAGGGTGTCGACCTGACCGTGAAGCAGGGCGAGACGCACGCCATCATGGGCCCCAACGGCTCCGGCAAGTCGACCCTCGCGTACTCCCTCGCGGGCCACCCCAAGTACACGATCACCAGCGGCACCGTCACCCTGGACGGCGAGGACGTCCTCGGGATGACCGTCGACGAGCGCGCCCGCGCCGGGATCTTCCTCGCGATGCAGTACCCCGTCGAGGTCCCCGGTGTCTCCGTCTCCAACTTCCTGCGCACCTCCGCCACCGCCGTACGGGGCGAGGCCCCCAAGCTGCGGACCTGGGTCAAGGAGGTCAAGGAGACCATGGAGCGGCTCCAGATGGACCCGGCCTTCGCCGAGCGCAATCTGAACGAGGGCTTCTCCGGCGGTGAGAAGAAGCGCCACGAGATCCTCCAGCTCGAACTGCTGAAGCCCAGCATCGCGATCCTCGACGAGACCGACTCCGGCCTCGACGTCGACGCGCTGCGCGTTGTCTCCGAGGGCGTCAACCGCGTCCGCGAGACCGGCGCGGTCGGCACGCTGCTGATCACGCACTACACGCGGATTCTCCGCTACATCAAGCCCGACTTCGTCCATGTCTTCGCCCAGGGCCGGATCGCCGAGTCCGGTGGCGCGGAACTGGCCGACAAGCTGGAGGAAGAGGGCTACGAGGCATATGTGAAGGGTGGCGTACCCGCGTGACAGAGCTGCCGGGCCTTCTCACAGCGTCGGACCACCGCGCGTCGGACCACCGCCTGCTGGACGAGGCGATCCGCAAGGATTTCCCGATCCTCGACCGGATGATCCACGACGGCAAGAAGCTCGTGTATCTGGACTCCGCGGCGACCTCGCAGAAGCCGCGCCAGGTGCTCGACGCGCTCAACGAGTACTACGAGCGGCACAACGCGAATGTCCACCGCGGCGTGTACACCATCGCCGAGGAGGCCACGGCGCTGTACGAGGGCGCGCGGGACAAGATCGCCGCCTTCATCAACGCTCCCAGCCGCGACGAGGTGATATTCACCAAGAACGCGTCGGAGTCGCTCAATCTCGTGGCCAATATGCTCGGCTGGGCCGATGAGCCCTACCGGGTCGACCACGAGACCGAGATCGTCATCACGGAGATGGAGCACCACTCCAACATCGTGCCGTGGCAGCTTCTGTCGCAGCGTACGGGCGCGAAGCTGAAGTGGTTCGGCATCACCGACGACGGCCGGCTCGACCTGTCGAACATCGACGAGATCATCACCGAGAAGACGAAGATCGTCTCCTTTGTGCTGGTCTCCAACATCCTGGGCACCCAGAACCCGGTCGAGACGATCGTCCGCCGGGCCCAGGAGGTCGGTGCGCTGGTCTGTGTCGACGCCTCGCAGGCCGCTCCCCATCAGGTGCTGGACGTCCAGGCGCTCCAGGCCGACTTCGTGGCCTTCACCGGTCACAAGATGGCGGGCCCCACGGGGATCGGAGTGCTCTGGGGCCGCCAGGAACTGCTGGAGGACCTGCCTCCGTTCCTCGGCGGCGGCGAGATGATCGAGACCGTGTCGATGCACTCGTCGACCTATGCACCGGCGCCGCACAAATTCGAGGCGGGTACGCCCCCGATCGCGCAGGCCGTGGGCCTCGGCGCGGCAGTGGACTATCTCACCGCGATCGGGATGGACCGGATCGCCGAGCATGAGCACGCGATCACCGAGTACGCGGTGAAGCGCCTGCTGGAGGTCCCCGACCTGCGCATCATCGGACCGGCGACGGCCGAGGACCGCGGTGCCACGATCTCCTTCACGCTCGGCGACATCCACCCGCACGATGTGGGCCAGGTCCTCGACGAGCAGGGCATCGCCGTCCGGGTCGGCCACCACTGCGCCCGGCCGGTCTGCCTTCGGTACGGAATTCCCGCGACGACGCGAGCGTCTTTCTATCTGTACTCCACTCCGGCCGAGGTCGACGCCTTGGTCGAAGGCCTGGAGCACGTCCGTAACTTCTTCGGTTGAGGTTGAGAACGTCTTCGATTGAGGGACGAGGCGAGGACTTGAGAGGCTGTCCGTGAAGCTGGATTCGATGTACCAGGACGTCATCCTGGACCACTACAAGCACCCGCACGGGCGCGGTCTCCGGGACGGCGACGCCGAAGTGCACCACGTGAACCCGACCTGCGGTGACGAGATCACGCTGCGTGTGCGGTACGAAGGTTCGCGGATCGCGGATGTCTCGTACGAGGGGCAGGGCTGCTCCATCAGCCAGGCCAGCGCATCCGTACTGAATGACCTGCTGGTCGGCAAGGAGCTGGCCGAGGCGCGGAAGATCCAGGGCACCTTCCTGGAGCTGATGCACTCCAAGGGCCAGTTGGAGCCGGACGACGCGATGGAGGAGGTGCTGGAGGACGCGATCGCGTTCGCCGGTGTCTCCAAGTACCCCGCCCGTGTCAAGTGCGCTCTGCTGAGCTGGATGGCGTGGAAGGACGCGACGGCCCAGGCCCTGGGCGACAGCGCGACGAAGGAGACGGCATGAGCGAGAACGAGACCCTGACGATCAAGCCGGCCTCGGAGGACGAGGTCCGGGAGGCGCTGTACGACGTCGTCGACCCCGAGCTGGGTATCGATGTCGTCAACCTCGGCCTGATCTACGGCATCCACATCGACGAGTCCAACAACGCGACCCTGGACATGACGCTGACGTCGGCGGCCTGTCCGCTGACCGATGTGATCGAGGACCAGGCGAAGGCGGCGACGGACGGCATCGTCAGCGAGCTGAAGATCAACTGGGTCTGGATGCCGCCGTGGGGCCCGGACAAGATCACCGACGACGGCCGCGAACAGCTCCGCGCCCTGGGCTTCAACGTCTGACCACGAACGCCCGATCGCGCCACCGCTTCACGGGACCCCCGGCCGACGGCCGGGGGTCTCGGTGTGTCGGTGGCCGCGCGGTGACGTCGTACGAGGTGGTCAGACGGGGGGCCTTGCCGCTGCCGCTGCCAGGGTGGGGGCCAGGTTTTCCTTGCGGATGCGCTGGTCGACGTAGAGCAGGGTGAGGACGAGCTGGGGGAAGGTCGTCGAGATGATCTGGCTGATGAACTGGGCGAGTGTCGCCAGGAGCAGATAGCCGGCGACGACGATCAGGACCTCGCCGGCGCCCGGATCGCTGCCGGTGGTGGTGGGGTCGAGGGCGGCGGGGAACACGCCCAGGCTGTTCACCACTTGCTGGATGACCAGGGCCGCGACGCCCGCCATCACCGAGGCCAGCAGGGAGATGCCGAAGATCCGCCACCAGGCGGTGCGCACCAGCGCGGTCGAGCGGCGCAGGGCCGCGACCGGGCCATGGGATTCGATCACGGCGACCGCGGGGGCCAGGCTGAATCGGACCCAGAGCCAGATGGCCAGGGGCGCACAGGCCAGCGCGCCCAGGAGGCCGAGGGGGATCAGCCAGGGGGCGGGGGCGTAGTCGCCCCAGGTGGCGAACGAGGCCACCGCGGCGGTGAAGCCGCCCACGAACAGCACCAGAGGTACGAGAGCGATCAGCCAGCTCAGAGCTGCCGTGCCGAGCACCGCGGGGGCCCGGACCGCCGCCCGGCGAGCCGTCGCGCCGAGCGTGGCGGGCCGGCCCAGGACCGCGTTCTGGACTATTGCCGGGCAGGCCGCCAGGACCAGGGCATTGGCGGCCAGCAGTGTCAGCATGCCGAAGACCCAGACACAGCCGAAAGCGATCAGCAGCGGGCGTATGTCCTCCCAGGCCGGATCGATGTCGTACGCCGTCGCCGTGTCGATGACCCGGTGCAGCCGTTCGCCGACCGTCCCGTACGCGACCGCCAGGGCTGCCGCGACCGCGACGAGGGCGGCGCCGTACACCAGGGCGGTCAGGCCGAAGAGCGGCTTGGCGTAGCGGCCCATGGTGGCGAAGGCGCCACCGAGTATGTCGCCGAGACCGAGCGGCGCCAGCGGGATCACGCCGGGCCTGGGCGGCGGGGGAGGGGGCGTCCAGCCGCCCCAGCCGTAGGGGCCGCCGCCGTGAGGGCCGCTCGGACCGCCGCCGTAAGGGCCGTTCCCGTACGGGCCGTTCGGGCCGTGCGGTCCGCTGCCGTACGGACTGCCGCCGTGAGGGCCGCTGTTGTACGGGCCGCTGCCCTGGGGGTCGTCGCCCTCGGGGCTGTTCGGCCACGGGCCGTCCCCTTGCCGCCCGCCTCCTTGTGGGTCGTTGCCTTGAGGATCGTTTCCGTCCTGCCCCATGCCCTGCGTCACGACTCTCCCCCGTTCTCGCTCGCCCGGATCCGGACGGCATACCGTAACCGCTCCGCGTGGCCGTTCCGAGAGGGGCGGTGGAAGGGCCGGTGCGTACGGGCGTACGTATCGTTGTGTACACTCGTACACATGGGATATGGACTGCTGGCCGCGGCGATCGCGGCGGAGGTGGCCGGGACGACGGCCATGAAGTACAGCGAGGGTTTCAGCCGGCTGTGGCCCTCGGTGATCACCGTGGCGGGGTACGTCATAGCCTTCGCGCTGCTCTCACAGACCCTCAAGACCCTCTCCATGGGCACCGCCTACGCGATATGGTCCGGCGCCGGCACGGCGGTCATCGCCGCCATAGGCATGGTCTTCATGGGCGAGTCCACGAGCGCGCTCAAACTGGCCGGCATCGCCCTGGTGATCGCGGGGGTCCTCGTGCTCAACCTGGGAGGGGCCCACTGATGACCCGTCGGTACGACCCCGAGCGGCGCGGGCGCATCATCGACGCCGCGATCCGGGTGGTCGGGCGGAGCGGGATCGCGGGGCTGAGCCACCGTACGGTCGCGGCGGAGGCCGATGTGCCGCTGGGCTCGACCACGTACCACTTCACCTCGCTCGACGAACTGCTGGTCGCCGCGCTGCGCCAGGTCAACGAGACCTTCGCCGCCTATCTCCAGGAGAGCCGGACCCTCGCGGATCCGGAGTGCGACGTCGCCGCCGAGCTGGCCCGGCTCATGGGGGACTGGCTCGCCGGGGAGCGCACGGGTGTGGAGCTGGAGTACGAGCTGTATCTCGCGGCCCTGCGGCGGCCCGCGCTGCGGCCGGTCGCTGCGGAGTGGTGCGACGGCGTGGCCGAGGCGCTGGCCGGGCGGACCGATCCCGTCACGGTACGGGCGCTGGTCGCGATGATGGACGGGCTCTGCTTGCAGGCGCTGCTCACGGGCACGCCGTACGACGAGGAGTACGCGCGGGAGATGCTGGCGCGGCTGATTCCCTGATCGGCGCGGTCGGCCGGCGCGGGTTCGGCGGTAGGTTGATCGGATGAGCCATTCCTCCCCGGGCCCCGAGATCACCTATGCGGAGTGCCGGCAGTGCGGAACCCTGATCGCCGGGCTGGACGGCCGCTACAGCTGTGGTGTCTGCGGCTGGGTCAACCATCACTCGGAGGGGCACCGGCCGCTGCCGCGCGCGGAGGACGACATCGACCACGTGGTGCGTGGGAGGGACGACAACCGGCTGAGTGGAGTGGAGCCGAGCTGAGCTGACGGGCGCCGCCGCCCGGGTCCGCTGACGGGCGCGGCTACCCGGGTCCGCTGCCCGGCGCCGGGGCCCGGTTCCGCCGACCGGGGCGGGCCGCGCCGCTCGGTCCGGGCGGGCCCGGTTCGCGCCGCTCGGCCCGCTCCGGCGCATGCCCGCCGCCTCGGACCCGCCCGCGCCCGGCACCTGAGACCGGTTCGCCCGCGCGGCGCCCGAAACGTTAAGTTCGGAGCATGACCGACACCGCTTCTGCTGCTTCCGCACGTCCTGCCCGTACCACCGGCGCCGTCGCCGCCGGGCTCGCCACCCTCGCCGGGGACGGCACCGTCCTGGACACCTGGTTCCCCGCTCCCGCGCTCGCCGCGGAGCCCGGACCGGCCGGCACCGAGCGGCTCACCGCCGAGCGCGCCGTGGAGCTGCTCGGGGCGGGCGCGGCCAGGGCCGTCGGGCCCGACGCGCGCCGCGGGGTCGAGGTCGTCGCCGTCCGTACGGTCATCACGTCGCTCGACGACAAGCCGCTGGACGCGCACGACGCGTATCTGCGCCTGCATCTGCTCAGCCACCGTCTGGTCCTGCCGCACGGCCAGAACCTCGACGGACTCTTCGGGCTGCTCGCCAATGTCGCCTGGACCTCTCTCGGCCCGGTCGCCGTCGACACGCTGGAGACGGTACGGCTCAACGCGCGCGCCGAGGGCCTGCACCTCCAGGTGACCTCGGTCGACAAGTTCCCGCGGATGACCGACTACGTGGCGCCCAAGGGTGTCCGGATCGCCGACGCCGACCGGGTACGCCTCGGCGCGCATCTCGCCGAGGGCACGACCGTGATGCACGAGGGCTTCGTCAACTTCAACGCGGGCACCCTCGGCACCTCCATGGTCGAGGGCAGGATCTCCGCGGGCGTCGTCATCGGCGACGGCTCCGACATCGGCGGCGGCGCGTCCACCATGGGCACGCTCTCCGGCGGCGGCAAGGAGCGCATCGTGATCGGCGAGCGCTGCCTGATCGGCGCGGAGGCGGGCGTCGGGATCGCGCTGGGCGACGAGTGCGTGGTCGAGGCGGGGCTGTATGTCACGGCCGGTACGCGGGTCACCCTGCCGGACGGTCAGGTCGTCAAGGCCCGTGAGCTGTCAGGCGCGAGCAACATCCTCTTCCGCCGCAACTCGGTCACCGGCACCGTCGAGGCCCGTCCGAACAACGCGGTCTGGGGCGGCCTCAACGATGTGCTCCACAGCCACAACTGAGCGCTCCGACCGAGCATTCGGGGGACACTCAGGGCCTGGTGCCCTTCAGGGGCTCTGGTGCCTTCAACGGCTTGAAGCGGCCAGGAGTTCCCCGTACGCCTTCAGCAGCCCGTCGGCCGTCTCCCGGCCGGCGGGCCGCAGCGGTTCACGGACCGGTCCGGCGGGCAGGCCGAGCGTGCCGAGCAGTGCCTTCGCGGTGACCGTGCCCGGCAGGCCGGCCGCCATCATCGCCGTGACCAGCGGAAGTGTGAGCTGGTTGAGGCGCCTGGACTCGGCGAGCGCCCCGGAGTCGTACGCGTCGAGGACCGCGCGCAGTTGACGGGGCGCGGCATTGGCGACCGTACTGACGAATCCGGCGCCGCCGATCGCGTACAGCGGGAGGTTGAGCTCCTCGGAGCCCGCGTAGTACGCCAGTGAGGTGCGGGCGATCACCGTGGAGCTGCCGAGCAGGTCGTACGCGCAGTCCTTCACGGCGACGACGCGCGGGTGCCCGGCGAGACGGAGCATGGTCTCGGGCTCGATGCGGACGCCGGTGCGCGCCGGGATGTCGTACAGCATCAGCGGGATCCCGGCGGCGTCCGCGACGCGCAGGAAGTGTGCCTCGATGTCCTGCTGGGGCGGGCGGCTGTAGTACGGCGTCACCACCAGGAGGCCGTCGGCGCCTGCCTGTTCGGCCGCGTGTGCCAGGGCGATCGTGTGCCCGGTGTCGGCACTGCCGACGCCCGCGACGACATGGGCCCGGTCGCCGACCTCCTCCCGGACGGCCCGTACCAGCGCGGTCTTCTCCTCGTCCGTGGTGGTGGGGGACTCGCCGGTGGTCCCGTTCAGGACCAGCCCGTCGCAGCCCTCGGCCACCAGATGGCCGGCGAGTTCGCGGGCGCCGTCCAGATCCAGCTCTCCGGTGGCGGTGAAGGGCGTGACCATCGCGCAGAGGGCGCGGCCGAAGGGGCGTGGTGCGCCGTTACGGGGAGTGCTCATACGGGCAGTGTCCGTCCAGCGGACTGTGAAGGTCTACTTAGTTCTGCTTTGAGTGGGAGTGAAGCAGAGCTGAATGCGGGGGACGGCCGGGCGTCTGGCATGATCGGCGGCGGCGTGCAAACGGCGCCGGACGGGGGAGGTTCGTGTGGCCGGTTCGGCTCGTATGGAATGGGTACGCGGTCCCGTCGGTGCGGCGGTGGCCGCGCTGGCGGTGATGGCGGGGGCGGCCGGCTGCGCCGACATCCGCAACGAGATCGACGCCGAGCGGGGCGTGCGCCCGGGGGCGCTGTCCTCACCGGCTCCGACCCCCTCGTACAGCGCTTCCTCCACCCCGACTCCCGAATTTGAGGGCGGCCCCGCGCCCTGGGCCGACCAGGGTCCCGGGCCCTGTCTCGCTTCCGGAGTCTCCGTCAGCCACGGTCCTGTGAACGCCGCCCTGGGCGAGCGCGCCGTGGACATCACGCTGACGAACTGCGGAAACAAGCCATACCGCGTCCACGGCTATCCGGAGATCGGCGCCCTGGACGGGTCGCGCGAGCCGCTCGCGATGAAGGTGATCCACGGCGGTGCGTACACCGACGCGTCGCGGGTCGAGGCCCCGGGGGAACTGACGCTGGCGCCCGGCGAGTCGGCGCTGTCGGTCCTGCACTGGGACAGCCGGATCACCGGCACCGTGACCCCTCCCGAGGGCGCGTATGTGGTGGTCGCGGCGACGAAGGGCGCGGAGCGGAGCACGCTGCCCATGCCGCTCGACGTCGGCACGTCGGGCGAACTGGATGTGACGGCCTGGGCCCCCGGACCCGCCGCGGAGCCGTCCTGAGTGGTCGGACTCTGCCATCGGCAGTAGTCCGCCCTCCGTCATTCGGCGCGCGTATATCGGCATCGAACAGTGATCGGCCGCCCGTTCGGAATGCGGCAGGATGCTCCCATGATGCGTACTCTGCGCCGACCACTGGCACGGCTCTTACCGCCGCAGGGCCCTGCCCTCGCGGCCGCGGGCCGCAGGACCGGGAAGGCGTACCCGGGGATCCCGGCTGAGCGGGGCGATCTGCCTCCGGTGGGCGACGGGGCCCACGACATCAGCGTGCCGGTAGGGGCTTCGGGGTAACAGGGGCCGGACTGTCAGTGGGTGCGGGTCCAACGGAGGACATGGAGGGCATGAAGAGCATGGAGAACGAAAACGCCCACCGGGGCGAATCAGGCGCGCCGGATCCGGGCGCGGGCGGCATGAGCGCGGGCGACCGGAGCGAACTCGACGTGCTGCGCGCGGCGTTCCCGCCGGAGCACTGCCTGCCGCCGCTGGGGTGGGACGCGGTGCGCGCCTTCGAACGCGAGCAGGGGGTCGTGCTGCCCGAGCCGTACCGCACGCTGGTCGCCGAGATCTGCGACGGGTGCAGCGAGGGGCCGGCCGATGTGGACGGGCTGATACCCGTGGCGGCGCTGCCCGCCGACTGGGGCTGCGCAGAGCAGCAGCGGGTGCTCTCGGAACCCTTCCCGCTCACCAGGGCCTGGGTCTGGGAGGACGACCCGCGGCCGTACGAGGAGATCGAGCCGCTCATCGACGAGGTCTCCAACCACGGGAGCGTGGTGCTGGGCACGGACGGCTGCGGCATGTACTGGCATCTCGTCGTGACCGGACCGCAGCGGGGGCGGATCTGGAACATCAGCGATGTGGGGGCGGCGCCGTTCGGGGCGGCATTCGGACATCCCGCCGCGGGGGACGGGTTCACGAGCTGGGTGGCGCACTGGGCCACGACCAGGCGGCCATGGTTCGACGTCGTGGTCTGAGGGTGCCGCGCTCCGGGACAGTGATCTCCGGGGCAGCGCTGGACAGCGATGGGGAGCGCTGGTTGACCTCAACCGCACTTCATCTTCGAGCATGGTGGTGAGGGCGCACCGCGGGGGTGCGCCATCGAGGAGGGATCACCATGTCCGTGCGGTCCGGCGCCCTGCCCGAGATCACCCGTCCCGGAGTGGGCGTCGTCATGGTCAGCCGCTGGCGTCTCGGCAGCCCCGAGCGGCAGCGGGCGGCGGTCGAGGCGATCGGCCGCGCGTGGGGGAGCCGGGAGTGGCCGGACACCGGCCTCCTCTCGTACTCCGTCCTGACCGGCAACGACGGGGACACGCTGCTCCACTACTCGCAGTGGAGCGGAGCCGACGCGTACGCGGAATTCGTCCGTACCCGTCGTGACGAGCGGAACGCGGAGATCGACGCGGCCGTGCCCGGTATCGAGCGCGTCGGGCTGCGCCCGTACGAGCTGTACCGGGCGGACCGCGCCGAGGACGAGAGCCGGGTGCCCGGCTGTGTGGTGATCGTCGAGGTGGAGTTCGAAGGGCCAGATGCCGGGCGGCAGAAGGGCTGGGTCGACGCCGTTTTCGCGGCCCTGGCGAGCGATCCGGCCCCGGCCCCCGGCGGGATCTCGGCGCACTTCCATGTCAGCACGGACGGCACCCGGGTCCTCAACTTCGCGCAGTGGGAGACCCAGCAGGCGCACATCGACGCGCTGGCGGCGCCGGGGGACGGGATCGGCTCGGCCACCGACGAGTGGCGGCGGGTACAGAATTACCCCGGCCTGGCGGTCAGCTCCGTGACGCGGTACACGCCCGCGCTGAGTCTGAGCGCCGGCTGAGAGCGGCGGCCCGGCCGTATGTGGGGTACGGCCGGACCGCCGCGGTCCCCTGGGCGGTCCGGGGGTGCCAGAAAGCCCCTCGGCCCGGCTCTCGGGCAACTCGGGGAAGTGGCGTACACAGGTGGTTCTACGCGCGTAATCTCCTTGCTGGGCAAGCCAGTTGTCAAGGGCGCCCGGCCCCGGACCCCCTGTCGGGTACATGAACCGGGTGGGATGGGTCCAAATGCGTCTACGCTGGGGGCCGCCGTGAATCCGCATGCTGCGAGGAGACCCACCAGATGACCGGAGACCGCCCCACCGTCCCACCGGTACGACTTCCCTCGGACGCGGAACTGGCGCGGGAGGCGCTCTCCGCGCCCCTGCTCGCCCGCGCGGTGCGCCTCGCCCGCTGGGCCGGACCCGGGACGCGTGTGGGGGCGGGAGGCGAACTGGTCGATGAACAGCTTCCCGAGGCGGCTGAGGTGCTCGGCCTGTCCGAGGCGGAGGGCGAGGCGTACGCGAGCGAGGCGTGGCGGGTCGCGGTCGACACGGGTCTGGTGGCGGTCGAGGACGGTGACGACAGAGACGACGGCGAGGGCGGCGCGCCGGACGAGGGCGAGGACGACACCACCGCGGCGCGGGTCACCGCGGGCGATCAGCTCGGGCTGATCGCCTCCGGCTCCCCGCAGGACGTCCTCTCGCTCTGGCTGGACGCCCTGGACGTCGTGTTCGCGGACGCGACCGCGCCCGTCCTGGACGATCTGGCGGCGGCGATCGGCGAGGACGGCGAGATCGACTTCGAGTCGCTCGACTGGGACCCGGAGTCGGAGGCGGAGTTCCTGGAGGGCGTGCTCGGCAACCTCTATCTGCTCACCGTCGCGGACGGCGGGGGCATCGGGGCCGTGGGCGGCGCGTCCGGTCCCGGGCCGGTGCCGCTGCCGGTGCTCGCCGCGTCGATGATCGTCCCCGACGACATGGGCGAGCCCACCGACGACATCCTGGAGCAGGTCTCCGAGGCGATGATGCGGCTGGACGACCAGTTCCGGCTGCTGGAGCCGGTCGGGCTCGTCTCGTACGTACCGGTGGACGAGGCCCTGATGGAGGAGGACGCGGGGGGCGCGGACGCGTCGCTGCCGGTTGACGACGAGGACGTCGCCCGGTATGGGATGGTCCGGCTGACGCAGCTCGGGCTGTACGGGATCAGGTCCCGGATGCTGGAGGCGGGCGTCGACGCGCCCGCGGTCGGCGATCTCGCGGACAAGGACGCGCATGCGCTGCTGGACGGGGTCGCACGGTTCCCCGAGCTGTCCGCGCGCGCGGAGACGGAACAGTGGCTGGCCCGGCGCGCGCCGGCCGAGGCGGCGGAGGAACTGCTGGCCGCCGCGCGCGGCACCGACCCCGGCGCGCCGCTGCGCCGCCTGCACTGCCAGCAGGCGCTCTCCCTGGTCGGCGCGGAAGCGGAACCTGCGGTACGGGGCGTGCTCGCCGACGCGGAACTGGGCGGCCTGGCGCGGGTCTGGCTCGCGGAACTGGGCGCGCGGGACGTGCCGCCGCCGCCGGAATCGATGATCTTCTGGCTCGCCATCGACACGATCGCCGCGCAGCTCGACGCGGAGGGTGAACCGGAAGAGCTCCAGGAACTGGTCGAGGGGCTCGTGGGCCGCCACAGCGGCTTCTTCGACGCGGCGTGGCGGGTGGAGCATCCGGCGACGGCGGAGGTGCTGGAGGCGATGGGGAGGCTGCACCGGGACCGGGCGGTGTCGAAGGACGCGCGGAAGGCGGCGTTCAAGGCGAGGTCGCGGGCGTAGCGGTGGCGGCTCGCCGGGCCCGCCCGGCGAGCCGGTTCGTCCTCAATCGCCGGACGGGCTTGTTCTTCGCGCACCCGGCGCCGGGGCGGGCGGTTCCGTCCTCAAACGCCGGACGGGCTGGATTCCGCGGCCCGCGAGCGAGTCGGCAGCCGGCGTCGGGGTGCGCTTGCTTACCGCAGGTATGACGCTCCGTTGAGGTCAAGTGTGGTGCCCGCTGCCCATTCCGCCTGCGGTGATGCCAGCCATCGCACCGCCTCCGCCACCTCCTCCGCCGTGGCGACCCGGCCGAACGGGCTCTGGGCGCGGATCGATTCGCCCTCCTGGCCCGTCAGGCGGTGGGCCACGCGTTCCGTTTCGAAGAAGCCCGGGGCCACGGACGCGACGCCGATGCCGTACGGGGCCAGGGAGACCGCCAGGGACTGGGCCAGTGCGTGGACGGCCGCCTTGGTCGCGCCGTACGCCGGGTAGTCCGGTTCGCCGCGGAACGCGCCGCGTGAGCCGATGTTGATGATCCGCCCGCCCGTGCCCCGGTCGATCATCGAGCGGGCGGCGCGATGACTGAGCAGGGCCGTGGCCAGGACGTTGACGGAGAGGTGGCGCTGCCAGGCCGTGGTCCACTCCTCGTACGAGGTCGACGGCAGCGGATGCGGCTCGTTCACCGCCGCGTTGTTGACCAGGATGTCTATCCCGCCGAGCGCCCCCTCCGCCTCGTCCATGATCCGGGCCGCCTCCGCCGGGTCGGACAGGTCGCCGCCGGTCAGCGTATGACCCGTACCGGACAGGGAGTCCAGCGTGGTGCGGGCGTCGTCGGCGCGCGTCGCGTAGTGGACGGCGACCCGGTCGCCGTTCGCGGCGAAGACCCCCGCGACCGCGCGGCCAAGACCGCGGGACGCGCCGCTGACGAGGACACGACGACCGGTGGTTGGCAGGTTCATGGAAGCTGGCCTCTCGATGTCGGCCGGTGTTCAACCGGCGTTTGTCCGTGGACGGAAGCGTCTGGAGCGTATCCCTCCGTCTTGTGCCCTCCAGGAGATCGCGATGTCGCTGACCCGCAGGGAATTCACCGGAAGCACCGCACTCACCGGGGCGGGTTTCGCCCTGACCGGCGCCGCGGGCGCGCTCGCCACCGCGCCCGGCGCGCTCGCCGCGGAAGACGCCCCCGAGATCGCCGGCCGCCCGGAGCAGGAGCCCGGGTACGGACCGCTGCGCCCCGACCCGCACGGCATGCTCGCGCTGCCCGCCGGCTTCTCGTACCGGATCATCACGCACAGCGGTGTCACCAAGCTGGAGACCGGCGAGGACACCCCCTCCAACCACGACGGCACCGCCACCTTCGAGGGTTCGCGCGGCGTCACCCTGCTCGTCAACAACCATGAGCTGGACGGCCCGAGGGACGAGGTCGAGTACCCGGTGCCGCTCACCGAGGGTCTGGTCTACGACCCCGCCGCGCCCGGCGGCTGCACCATCGTCGAGACGCACCGCGACGGCCGCACCGCCGAGTGGGTCGGTATCTCCGGTACGGCCAACAACTGCGCCGGCGGGCGCACCCCCTGGGGCACCTGGCTCACCTGCGAGGAGAACTCCGACCGCGCGGGTCAGAACGGGATGACCAAGGACCACGGCTATGTTTTCGAGGTCGACCCGTACGACCGCCGTGCCAACCAGAACTCCAAGCCCATCAAGGCGTTCGGCCGCTACGACCACGAAGCCGTCGTCATCGATCCCCGTACCGGCTACGCGTATCTGACCGAGGACGCCGACGAGCCCAACGGCCTCTTCTTCCGCTGGGTCCCGCCGCACGGCTTCAAGCACGGCCGCGGCCAGCTCCGCCGGCTCGCCGACGACGCGGGTGTCCTCCAGGCGCCGCGCTGCTTCGACGCGGGCGGCCGCTTCGTCGACGACCTGTCGCGCGCCACCAAGATCGGTGTCGTGTACGGCGTGGACTGGGTGGACGTTCCGGACCGGGACGCCAGGACGGTCGACGTACGCCAGCAGTTCGAGGCCGAGGACGTCACCCGGGCCAGGAAGCTGGAGGGCATGTGGTGGGCGGACGGCGGCGCGTACATCGTCTCGTCGTACGCCCGTGACGAGAGCCCCGGCAGGCCGCACGACGGGCAGGTGTGGTTCTACCACCCCCGTCGCCGCACCCTGACGCTCAAGGTGCTGCTGGGCGTCAACACCGAGCCCGACAAGGACGGCGCCTTCGACGGCCCGGACAACATCACCGTCTCGCCGTACGGCGGTCTGGTCATCGCGGAGGACGGCGAGGGGGTCCAGCACCTCTTCGGCGCGACGGAGCGCGGTCGTACGTACCCCATCGCCCGAAACGACCTGAACGACAGCGAGTTCACGGGTGTGGTGTTCTCGCCCGACGGCCGCACGCTGTTCGCCAATATCCAGGAGCCGGGCATCATGCTCGCCATCACCGGCCCCTGGCGCCGCACGCCCCGGCACTGACGCCTAGCTAGGGTCTTTCGTTTGGGTCTGGCTGGATCAGGGAGCGCCCGCCGCGGGAGCGGCTGATGTCGGTGTTGGTGCCGTGTATCGCAAGGCGGAGGATGGAGCCCACGCGGAGGGGGTACCTCCCACGCCCTTAAGGCTGTGGGGGAGTAGGCGACTGACGACAACGCCGCGAGGCGCGGTGCCAGGGCACGCGAGCCCAGCAAGATCCAAACGAGAGGCCCTAGCCCTTTCCGACGGGTCCCGGAAGGAGTGATCCGGCGGCCCGTCGGCCGCCGGGCATGGCGCGTCGGGGCTCATTGGGCGCATACTCCAAGGTAATGACAAAGTCAGCCGGATCCCGGCGCCACCTGCCGTCCAGTCCCTTCAACCGCCAGGCCCCGGCCTCTCCCCCGCCCGAGCAGTTCGATGTGGGAGACCGTGTCTCACACGATCAGTTCGGCCTGGGCAGAGTCATCGGAGTCGAGGGCGACCATGCCGTGCTCATCGATTTCTCGGGGCGACAGGGGCGGATCCTCAGCCCCTTCGCCAAGCTGACCAAGCTCTGAGCCGCACCCCGAACGCCGTGCCCCCTCGGCGCCGCGGGTCCTGACGGGACCCCGCGGCGCCGAGGAGGGACCGGGCCACCCCGCCTCGGCCGGGCCCCGGCCCCGGACCGCCCGGCCCTGCCCAGGCCTCGCGGTCAGAGGATTTTCGCGGCGGGCTTCACCATGCCGCGGACCGTGCGGGACTTCACGAACTCCCCGAGGCCGGTCATCTCCCACTCGCCCGAGAACTGCTTGATCAGTTTCGCCATCATCACCCCGGTCTGCGGCTCGGCGCTCGTCAGATCGAAGCGGACCAGCTCCTCGTCCGTGGCCGCGTCGATCAGCCGGCAGTACGCCTTGGCGACCTCGGTGAACTTCTGGCCCGAGAAGGAATTGACCGTGAACACCAGGCCCGTCGCATCGGCGGGCAGCCGGCCCAGGTCCACCATGATCACTTCGTCGTCGCCGGCGCCCTCGCCGGTCAGATTGTCGCCGGAGTGCTTGATGGCGCCATTGAGAATGGACAGCTTGCCGAAGTAGCAACTGTCCAGATGGTTACGGTTCGGGCCGTAGGCGATCACCGACGCGTCGAGGTCGATGTCCTTGCCGCGGTACGCGGGCTCCCAGCCGAGGCCCATCTTGACCTGGGTGAGCAGCGGGCGGCCGCCCTTGACCAGGGACACCGTCTGGTTCTTCTGGAGGCTGACCCGGCCCTTGTCGAGATTGATCTTCCCGCTGCCGGGCGCGGGAGCCGCCGCCGGAGCAGCCGCGGGGACCGGCGGCGCGGTGGCCGGAACGGGCGGTACGGGTGCGGCGGCCGGGGCCGCGGCGGGAACCGGGGCGGGCTCCTCCACCGAGACCCCGAAGTCGGTGGCGATCCCGGCCAGTCCATTGGCGTAACCCTGGCCGACGGCGCGGGCCTTCCACGCTCCGTTCCGCAGATAGATCTCCACGACCACGAGGGCGGTCTCGGTGCCCAGCCGGGGCGGGGTGAACGTGGCCAGCACGGCGCCCGAGGCGGAGTCGCGGATGGTGGCGGTGGGCTCGATGCCCTGGAAGCTCTGCCCTGCGGCGTCCGGGCTCGCGGTGACGACGATCTTCTCGATACCGGGCGGGACGGCGGCGGTGTCGACGACGATCGCGTCGGGCGCGGAGCCGCCGCCCGCGCGGTGGGTCACACCGGGGCCCGTCGGCTGGTTGTAGAAGATGAAGTCGTCGTCCGAGCGCACCTTGCCGTCGGCGGTGAGCAGCAGGCCCGATACGTCGAGCCGCACGGGCGCGGCGACGTCCACCGCCACATGGGTGGTGGGCAGGGGGATGTTCGAGCCGGGCGTCATAGCTGTCATGCCCGTCGTAACGAACGACCCCGCTTTGCCGTTCCCTTACCTTCCGCCATTCGCGTCGCCCCCCCCCGCCCATCGGAGCAGGCACGGGCCGGGCCGGACCCCGGCGCGGCCGGCGACCCGGTGCGGCCGGCGCGCCTCAGTGCGGCCAGCGCGGCGGATTCGTCGTGAACTGGCCGCCCAGACACGCGTGGTCCGGATTGTCCGGGTCGAGCGGCCCCTGCTCGGCGATGAGCTTCTCCGCGTACCGCTCCGAGTCGTCGAGCGGCTCGTACCCCAGCGCCCGCGCGCTCGTCAGGTCCCACCACAGCCGGGTGTTGGCGGAGGAGCCGTGGACGACGGTGTGGCCGACGCCCTCGGCGGTGAGCGCGGCGTGGAAGAGCCGGGCGCAGTCCTCGGGGCTCAGCCAGACGGAGAGCATACGGACGGTGCTGGGCTCGGCGAAGCAGGAGCCGATCCGTACGGAGACGGTCTCCAGGCCGTGCAGGTCCCAGTAGAGCTGGGCGAGATCCTCGCCGAAGCACTTGGACAGCCCGTAGTAGGTGTCGGGGCGGCGCGGGGTGTCGACCGGGATCAGCGGGTCGTCGCCCCGGGGGCGCGGGGTGAAGCCCACGGCGTGGTTGCTGGAGGCGAAGACCGTACGCCGGACACCCTCCGCGCGGGCGGCCTCGTACAGGTTGTACGTCCCCTGGATGTTGGCGCGCAGGATCTTGTCGAAGGTCGACTCCAGGGAGATGCCCGCGAGATGGATGATCGCGTCGACGCCCCGTACGGCCTCCCGCAGCGCCTCCTTGTCCGCGAGATCGGCGGTGATGGCGTCCGGCTCGCCCTCGACGGGGTTGACGTCGAAGAGCCGCAGCTCGTAGCCGTACGCGGGCAGCAGGCCCCGCATCAGGGTGCCGAGGCCGCCGGCGGCGCCGGTGAGCAGGACGGTACGGGGAGCGGGCATGGGGGAATCTCCTCGGCGGGCGTGGATCCATGGGCCGGCGGGCTCGATCGGCTCAGATCCGTAGACATAATTCACATGCATGGACACGCTAGGGAGTGGGGCGCGGCAGCGTCAAGTGTGGCGCGGAGGCCGCGAATCCGTCCCTGAGTTGCGGTTTCTCGTCTTGACCCGCGGCGCGCGGCTGCCCTAGCGTGGCGTTGTTCAGGGATATGGACATGGATCAGAATTGTGCACGGGCGGTCGGCGCTCGCTGCATGGCCAAGGGAGCGCTCGTGACCTCAGCCCCGCTTGCCGCACGCCTCACCCGCGTGGCCGGGCCGCTGTTCTTCCCCGTCACCGCGTACGGGCCCGACGGCGCCCTCGACCTCGGCGCCTTCCGCGCGCATGTCGGAGCGGGGGTCGAGGCGGGCGCCGCGGCGGTCTTCGCGTGCTGCGGCACCGGTGAGTTCCACGCCCTCACCCCGGAGGAGTTCCGCGCCTGCGTCGCCGCGGCCGTCGAGGAGACGGCGGGCCGGGTGCCGGTCGTGGCGGCGACCGGGTACGGCACGGCGCTCGCGGTCGAGTACGCGCGGATCGCCGAGGAGGCGGGCGCCGACGGGCTGCTCGCCATGCCTCCCTATCTGGTCGTCGCCGGCCAGGAGGGACTGGTACGCCACTACACCGCGCTGGCCGCGGCCACCTCCCTCGACACCATCGTCTACCAGCGCGACAACGCCGTCTTCACGCCCGCGACCATCGTCGAACTCGCCGATGTGGAGCGCATCATCGGCCTCAAGGACGGATACGGCGACCTCGATCTGACGCAGCGCGTCGTCAGCGCCGTACGGAGCGAGCGGCCCGGCCGGGAGTTCCTCTTCTTCAACGGGCTGCCCACCGCCGAACTCACCGGTCTCGCCTACCGCGGGATCGGGATCACCCTCTACTCCTCCGCGGTCTTCGCCTTCGCCCCCGACATCGCGCTCGCCTTCCACCGCGCGCTGACCACCGGGGACGACAAGACGGTCAACCGGCTGCTCGACGGCTTCTACGTACCACTGGTCGAACTGCGCAACCAGGGCCGCGGATACGCCGTGTCGCTGGTCAAGGCAGGGGTACGGCTCGGAGGGCTGGACGTCGGAGAGGTACGGCCGCCGCTCAGCGAGCCCCACCCCGACCATGTCAAGGCGCTCGCGGTCCTGATCGAACGCGGCCGGGCGCTGCTTCCCCAAGGCAGTGACCAGCCCGGGCTCTCCGGCGGCGGCGCGGGCGGCCGGGGCGCGGAGGCGGGCCGGTGAGGGCCTCCGCCTTTCTCTACCCGTGGGACATGGTGGGCGACCCGGACGCCCCCGCCAGGATCGCGGACCTCGGCGTCCAGCAGGTCACCCTCGCCTCCGCCTACCACTCCACCCGCGCCCTGACCCCCCGTCACCCGCGCCATCGCATCGTCACCGCCGAGCACGCCGCCGTCCTCTACCCGCCGGACACCGGCCGCTGGGCGGGCCATGAGCTGCGCCCGTACCCGGCGGGCGACTGGGCGCCCGGCGACGCCCACGGGGAGGCCGCCGCCGCGCTGGCCGACGCCGGACTCGACGTCCACACCTGGGTGATCCTCGCGCACAGCTCCCGGCTCGGCGCCGAGCGCCCCGACACCTCCGTGGTCAACGCCTACGGCGACCGCTACCCCTGGGCGCCCTGTATCGCCAGGCCCGCCGTCGCCGCGTATCTGGCCGAACTGGCGGCGGAGGCCGCCGTACGCCCCGGCGCGCACGGCACCGAACTGGAGTCCTGCGGCTGGTACGGGCTCGCGCATCTGCACGCCCACGACAAGATCGCGGGCGTCGGCCTCGGCGACGCGGCGCAGTATCTGATGTCGCTCTGCTTCTGCCCGGTCTGCCGACAGGGGTACGAGGGGCTCGGCGCGGACCCGGACGAACTGGCCGCCGCCGTACGGCGCGCGCTGGAGCCCGGCTGGGCCACCGGGTCCGCAGAGGCCGGACGGCCCGCCGTCGAGAAGCTCCTCGGCGCCGATCTCGCCGCCGTCACCTTCGACTGGCGCGGCCGAACGGCCCGGGCGCTCCAGGAAGCGGCGGTCGCGGCGGTACGGGCGGAAGCCGCGCCCGGCTTCCAGGTGCTGCTGCACGCCGACCCGGTGCCGTACCACACCGGTGCCAATGCCGGTGTGGATCCGGCACACATACTGGGGATCGCGGACGGGGTCGTCCTGCCCTGCTCAGGCGGCGCGGCCGAAGCGATGCTGACGCCCTTCGTACCGCACCGCACCGGTTCGTCCGTACTGGCCGCGAACTTCAATGTCGTCGGTGGCATGGGCGGCAGCCCCGCGACACTCGCCGAGGACGCCGCGCGCGCCGCCGGACTGGGGGCGACCGAACTGCGGCTCTACCACGCGGGACTGGCCTCCGACGCCGACCTGACGGCGGTCGCCGCGGCGCTCTCGCGGCTGGGGTGAGTCATACGGCTGTGGTGGGTCATTGCCGGTGGCCGGGCGCGCCACGGACCAGCACGAGCGCGGTGAGCAGCCCCGCCGCCCCGGCCGCCGGCAGAAGTATCGCGAGGTCGACGAAGGCGATCAGGCCCGCGCCCAGCCCCAGCGCCACCGCGTTCGGCACATAGATCAGGGTGTTGGCGGTGGCGGCGGTGCGGCCGAGCACCCGCTCGGGAATCTCGCGCTGCACCGCCGTCAGCGCGGCGATCAGCACACAGGGCAGTCCCAGCCCCACCCCCGCGGCGCTCGCCAGCGCCACCGTGTCGTACGGCAGCGCCCGCGCCGCGACCGACAGCGCGAACAGTGCGATCCCGGCCGCCGCGAACACCCGCTCGGGCAGCCGCCGCAGCAGCGGTCCCGCGAGAAGGCCGATCACCACGGACCCGGCGCCCTGCACCGCGTACAGCGGCCCGACGAAGGCGGGGGAGTGGCCCAGGACCCGGTCGACGACCGCGTACACCGCCGCGCCGTTGATCCCGGCGAGCAGCATCGTCACCCCGGCGGCGAGCACGAGCGGGCGTACGGCGGGGGCCGCCCGGAGCCGCCGGAAACCCTCGACGGTGCCCGCGAGCCGTGACGAAGTCCGCGCGGCGGGGGGCTCCTCCCGTACCCGCATCAGCGCGAACAGCCCGGCGGCCAGCACGAAGGTCGCCGCGTCCAGCAGCACCACGGGACCGCCGCCGAACCGGGCGTAGAGCCCCGCGCCCGCGAGCGGCGCGAGCAGCTTCATGCCCTCGTTGGCCGTCATCCGCAGCCCGTTGAAGCCCCCCAGTAGCCGCTTGTCGACCGCCGTGGCGACCAGCGCCGTCTCCGCCGCGCTCTGGACGACCCCGCTCGCCCCGTATACGAACAGCACGCAGAAGAGGATCCAGACGCGGTCCGCCGAGTCGACGGCGAGCAGGAGGGGCAGCAGGGCCGCCATGCCGAGGTTGCAGCCGATCAGCAGCGGCCTTCTGCGCACCCGGTCGGCGACCGACCCGAGCAGCGGACCCACCAGCGTCGGCGCCCACATCGCGAAGACGGTCAGCGCGGCCAGACTGTCCGAACCGGTCAGCGACTTGGCCCAGACACCGGCGGCCAGCCACATCGCGGACGTACCAAAACCGGACACCACCACCGCGGACAGATACAGCCCGGCGGTACGGTCCCGCAGCACGCCTCCGGCTCGTACGCCTCCGGTCCTCGCACCCATGTCCCCCGTGTCCTCCGCTCTGTCACCCGCCGCCGGTACGGGCGTCAGAGTGGCGGCTGAGGACCGGGGGACCGCATCGGGCAATCGCCCTACTTCAGCGCGTGAGGAGCCTCAGACAAGGCCGCGCGGGCCGGGACGGCGTCTCATTAACACGGTGAAAACCTGAACTGTCCCTGACAGGGGCACAATCCCTCTACCCCCCGCGACCGACTCAGCACGAGGAGCCCCATGTCAGACCGGACAGTGGACCGGACCCCGCAGCCACCGCGAACGCCGGGCCCCGCCCGACGCGACGCCGTCGACCGCTACTTCAGGATCAGCGAGCGCGGTTCGACGTACGCGCGCGAGATCCGCGGCGGCTTCGCCACCTTCTTCACCATGGCCTACATCCTCGTGCTCAACCCGATCATCCTGGGCGGCGCCGAGGACAAGTTCGGCGCCCATCTCTCCGGGCCGCAGCTCGTCACCGCCACCGCGCTGGTGGCCGCCGTGATGACCGCAGTCATGGGCCTCGGCGGCAATCTGCCGCTCGCCGTCGCCGCCGGGCTCGGACTCAACGCCGTGGTCGCCTTCCAGCTCGCGCCCCTGATGAGCTGGCCCGACGCGATGGGACTGATCGTTCTCGAAGGCCTGCTGATCTGCGCGCTGGTGGTCACCGGGCTGCGCGAGGCCGTCATGCACGCCATCCCGCGGGAACTCAAGCAGGCCATCAGCGTGGGCATCGGCCTCTTCATCGCCTTCATCGGCTTTGTCGACGCGGGCTTCGTCACCCGGATCCCCGGCGACACCGGCTCCGTACCGGTGCAGCTCGGCGCCTCGGGACAGCTCACCGGCTGGCCGGTCCTGGTCTTCTGCCTCGGGGTCCTGCTGACCGTCGCCCTGGTGGCGCGCAAGGTGCGGGGCGCGATCCTCATCGGCATCGTCGTCACGACGGCCGTGGCGGTCGTCATCAACGAGATCGCGGACATCGCGCCCGCCGCCTGGGGACTCACCGCGCCGGCCGTGCCCGGCGATCTGGTCGCCGCGCCCGACTTCGGGCTCGTCGGCTCCTTCAGCCTGTTCGGGGCGTTCGAGCAGGTCGGGGTGGTCACGCTCGTCCTGCTGGTCTTCACACTCATGCTGAGCGACTTCTTCGACACCATGGGCACCGTGGTCGGGGTCTCCAGCGAAGCCGGACTCCTCGACGAGCAGGGCAAGGTGCCGGGCCTCGGCCGGATCCTGCTGATCGACGGCGCGGCGGCGGTGGCGGGCGGCGCCGCCTCGGCTTCCTCCAACACGTCGTACATCGAGTCGGCGGCGGGCGTCGGCGAGGGCGCCCGTACCGGCTTCGCGTCCCTGGTCACCGGCGCGCTCTTCGGGCTCTCCCTCTTCCTCGCCCCGCTCGCCCTGGTGGTCCCGGCGCAGGCGGCGGCCCCGGCGCTGGTCGTGGTGGGCTTCCTGCTGATGACGCAGGTACGGCACATCGACTGGGAGAAGTACGAGATAGCGGTCCCGGCCTTCCTGACGATCGCCGTGATGCCGTTCACGTACTCCATCACCAACGGCATCGGCGCCGGCTTCCTCTCCTATGTCCTGATCAAGGCGGTGCTGGGCAAGGCGCGTGAGGTGCACTGGCTGCTGTGGGGGACGGCGGCACTGTTCGCGGTGTACTTCGCGATCGATCCGGTCGAGCAGTTGCTCAATGTGACGTAGTGCCAGGTCGCGGTGGTACGAGCGGGGGTACGGGACGGGGCGCGGGGTGGGCGTGCGG
>NZ_LATD01000300.1 GCF_000981895.1 Streptomyces odonnellii
CGGCCACCCCGCCGGTCAGGACGCCCCCACCAGCGAATTCGTGGCCCTGAAGTCCGCCGAGGCGCCCCGGGTCCGCTCCGCCGAGCAGGACGTACGCCCTCCGCTCGACCTGCTCGCGCAGCTCACCAACTCCCCTCCGCCGCCGCCGTCCCCGGCCCGCACCCTGGTGCGCAGGCTCAAGATCTGGACGCCGCTCGTCGTACTCCTCGGGCTGGTCTTCATTGCCGTACAGACATTCCGCCCGCTCCCCGATCCGGTCCTCGATCTCGGCGAGACCCCGCCCGCCTTCACCGTCGGAGGTGACAGCCTCACCATCCCCTGGCCCGAGCAGGGACAGGCCGCCGTCACTGTCGTGGGTTCGGGCAGCGTCGGGACGTTCGGCGAGCAGCGGCCCGTACCGACCGCGAGTATCGCCAAGATCATGACGGCCTATGTGATCCTCCGCGAACACCCCCTCAAGAAGGACGAGAAGGGGCCGCTGATCGAGGTCGACGCCCAGACCGTGGAAGACGGCAAGTCCGAGGACGAGTCGCGTATCGAGGGGCTTGAGGAGGGCCAGACGTTCAGCCAGCAGGACATGCTCAAGATGCTGATGATCCCGTCGGGCAACAACATCGGCCGGCTGCTGGCCCGTTGGGACACCGGGTCCCAGGACCAGTCGGCGTTCGTCACGAAGATGAACGACGCGGCCAAGGCCCTCGGCATGAAGAACACCACCTACACCGACCCCAGCGGGCTGGACGAGAAGACCGTCAGCACCGCCGTCGACCAGCTCAAACTGGCCGAGGCGGTCATGGAGTTCGACGCCTTCCGCGCGATCGTCGCCCTGCCCAACGCCGACATCCCCGGCCACGGGCGCATCTACAACAACAACGACCGCCTGATCATGGCCGGGCTGAGCATCCGGGGCATCAAGACCGGCTCCAACACACCGGCCGGCGGCACCCTGTCCTGGGCGGCCTACAAGACCGTGGCGGGCGAGGACCGGCTGATCCTCGGCACGATGATGGACCAGCACGCCCCCGGCCCCGACCCCAACGGCGCCGACAGCCTTGTCCTGGTCCAGGACAACAGCAAGAAGGTCATCAAGGCGGTACGTACGGCCCTGACCTCGGCCGTCGCGATCCGTGAGGGCCAGGTCGTGGGCCATGTCGACGACGGTCTCGGCGGCCGGACACCGCTCGTGGCCACCGAGGACCTCACAGCGGTCGGCGTTCCCGGCCAGCAGCTCAAGCTCACCTTCGGCGACGGCGGCGCCATCTCCCGTACCGCGAAGGCCGGGACGGTGGTCGGCGAGCTGACCGTGGGCACCGGAGCCGAGGCGCGGAAGATACCGGTGGCCATCGAGGCCGACCTCGCGGAGCCGTCCTTCGGCGCGAAACTGACACGGCTGTAGAGCACCGCCACGGCTGTAGAGCCTGGACACGTACGGTCCGGGGCCCGCGCGACAGCGAGCCCCGGACCGCAGTGTCCCAGCCAGATCCGAACGAAAGACCCTAGCCGTGCGGCGTGATCTTCGGCAGGCCCTTCTGAGGCGTGGGAAGCAGCGCCTTCCGCCGGTCGATCGTGCCGTCCTCGGAGATCCCGTACAGCGCGTTGTAGATCTTGCGCACGGCGGGCGCCGAGGCGCCCGAGCCCGTACCGCCCTGGGAGATCGTCATCACGATCGTGTACTCCTCGGTGTACGTGGCGAACCACGAGGTGGTCTGCTTGCCGTACACCTCGGCCGTACTCGTCTTGGCGTGCATCGGGATCTCGTCCTGCGGCCAGCCCGCGAACCGCCAGTCGGCCGTACCGCGCGTGGCGACCCCCGCGAGGGCCTCGTCGATCTCGTCGCGCGTCTTCTTCGTCATGGGCAGCCGGCCGTGCGACTCGGGCTCGATCTCCCGCACGTTCCTGCCGTCGGCGCTGACGACCGCCTTGCCGACGGTGGGCGTGTAGAGGGTGCCGCCGTTGGACATGGCCGCGTAGATCGTGGCCATCTGGATCGGGGTGACAAGGGTGTCGCCCTGCCCGATGGAGTAGTTGACGGAGTCACCGGCGCGCAGCTTGTTGCCTTCGAGGCAGTTCTCGTACGCGATCCGCTCGGTGTAACTGCCGTTCTTCTTCCCCTGCGCGCACCAGGCGTCCTTGTTGGCCTCCCAGTACTCCTGCTTCCACTGGCGGTCCGGGACCCGGCCGCCGACCTCGTTGGGCAGATCGATTCCGGTCGGCTTGCCCAGGCCGAACTGGTGGGCCGTCGTGTAGAACCAGTCCTTCGCGTCCTTCTTCGGCGTGGTGCCGCCGTCCTTGAGCCACTCCTCGTGCGCCAGCCGGTAGAACACGGTGTCGCAGGAGACCTCCAGCGCCCGGCCGAGACTGATGGGACCGTACGCCCTGGCCTCGAAGTTCCCGAAGGCCCGGCCGCCGATGGAGTACGAGCTGGAGCAGTCGTACGGTCCGTCGAACGAGTAGCCCGCGTTGACCGCGGCCGTGGTCGGGACGACCTTGAAGATCGAGCCGGGCGCCGACTGGCCCTGGATCGCCCGGTTCAGCAGCGGGTTGTTGGAGGCGTCGCCGGTGAGCTTCTCGTAGTCCTTGGCGGAGATGCCGCCGACCCAGGCGTTCGGGTCGTACGCCGGGTTGGACGCCATGGCGACGACGCGGCCGGTCTTCGCCTCCATCACCACGACCGCGCCGGAGTCCGCCTTGTAGTACTCGTTCGTGTTCCGGTCCCACTCCTTGCGCGCGTCCTTCATCGCCTCGTTCAGTTCGTACTCGGCGACGCGCTGGACGCGGGAGTCGATGCTGGTGACGAGGTGCGAGCCGGGCTCGGCGGGGTCGCTCTCGCCCTTGCCGAGGACCCGGCCGAGATTGTCGACCTCGTAGCGGGTGACACCGGCCTTGCCGCGCAGTTCCTTGTCGTACTGGCGCTCCAGACCGCTCCGTCCCACCTGGTCGGACCGGAGATACGGCGAGTCGGTGTCCTGGGCCTGCCGGACCTCCTCGTCGGTGACGGGCGAGAGATAGCCGAGCACCTGCGCGGTCTCGGCCCCGCCCGGGCCCGGGTAGCGGCGCACGGCGGCCGGCTCGGTGACGATGCCCGGGAAGTCCTCGGCGCGCTCGCGTATCTGGAGGGCCTGCTGGGCGGTGGCCTCGTCGGTGATGAGGATCGGCTGGTACGGCGAGCCGTTCCAGCACGGCTGCGGGGTCTCGGCGTCGCACAGCCGGACCTTGTCCATGACGTCCTCGGGCCGCATGCCCAGGACTCCGGCGAGCCGGGTGAGGACCTCCTTGCCGTCGTCCTTCATCGTCAGCAGCTCGGTGCGGGAGGCGGAGACGACGAGCCGGGTCTCGTTGTCGGCGAGCGGCACTCCGCGAGCGTCCAGGATCGAGCCGCGTACGGCGGGCTGGACGACCCGCTGCACATGGTTGCCGGAGGCCTCCTCGGCGTACGCGTCGCTCTCCCGGATCTGGAGATACCACAGCCGGCCGCCGAGAGTGAGGAGCAGCGCGACGACAAGGACCTGGATGACGACGAGCCGGAGCTGGACCCGCGGGGTCCGGCCCGTCTCCGGAATATTGGTCACGCGTGTTCCCCCACCGTGCCGTTGCCGAATTGGATATCAACTAAGCTGCCGCGCATGGTGCTTTACCTTACGCCCCACGCCCGATTTACTCTGTTGGCTTTGTCACAACGACAAGTGGCCGCCACCACCCGCCAGTTGACCGTATGCAATCAGGCCACTGGAGACGGTGCGATATGAACAGGCCGCTGAGGCACATAGCCATCTTCTGCGGACTTCTGATGCTCGCGCTGCTGATTCGGGCCAACTGGCTCCAGTTCGTGAAGGCCGAGGAACTCGCCAACGACGACAAGAATCGACGCGTACAGATCAAGCAGTTCGCGACTCCGCGCGGCGACATCGTGGTGGGCGGCGCGTCGGTCACCGGCTCGGCGGTGGTCGACGGCGCGGAATTCAAGTTCAAGCGCACCTACAAGAACGGCCCCATGTACGCGCCGGTCACCGGATACGCCTCGCAGACCATGGGCATGTCCCTGCTGGAGAAGACGTACGACGGCGTGCTCAGCGGCCAGGACGACCGGCTCGCGTTCCAGCGCTTCACGGACATCATCACCGGAAAGGAACGGCGCGGCGGGGATGTGATCACGACGATCGATCCCCGGGCGCAGGAAGCCGGGTACAAGGGACTCACCGACCTCGGCGCCCGCGGCTCGGTCGTGGCGCTCGACCCCCGTACGGGGAAGGTGCTCGCCCTTGTGTCGACCCCTTCGTACGACCCCGGGTCCTTCGCCGGGAACACCTTCAAGGAAGGCGACACGTTCCAGGCGCTCGACGACAACAAGGGCAAGCCGATGGCCAATCGCGCGCTGCGCGAGACCTTTCCGCCCGGCTCGACCTTCAAGATCCTCACCGCGGCGGCGGCGCTGGAACACGGTGTGGTGACGGACATCGACGCCGCTTCGGACGCGGTGTCGCCGTACCCCCTGCCGCAGTCGACCAACGAGGTCGGCAGCGAGGCCGGGAACGCCGTCTGCAACAAGGCGTCGCTGAAGACCGCCATGCAGTACTCCTGCAACAACGTCTTCCTCGACGCGGCGGTCAAGCTCGGGCAGGACCGGATGCGTGAGACGGCCGAGAAGTTCGGCTTCAACGAGGACGTCTACTCGGACGTCTTCGGCGATCTGCGGGCCACCGCCAGCCTGTACCCGCAGGACCTGGACAAGCCCGGTACGGCGCTGACCGGCATGGGCCAGGGCAGCCTCACCAGCACTCCGATGCAGATGGCCATGGTGACCGCCGCGCTGGTCAACGACGGCAAGCTGATGCAGCCGTACATCGTCGACGAGCTGCGGTCCCCGGATCTGAGCACCCTGGAGAAGAACGAGCCCCGGGTGATGAGCGAGCCCGTCTCCTCCGGCACGGCGGCGAAGGTACGGGAGATGATGGAGCACACCGCCAAGGAGGGCAGCGCCAAGAAGGCCCTGATCGACGGCATCACGGTGGGCGGCAAGACCGGGACGGCGCAGCGCGGTGTGGATGTGAACGACCAGGTGCCGTACGGCTGGTTCGTCTCGTACGGCAAGAAGCCCGACGGCGGGTCCGTCGCCGTGGCCGTCTTCATCGACCCCACCGACATGGACATCTCGCGCCAGGACATCTCCGGTGGCAGCCTGGGCGGCCCCATCGCGCGGAAAGTGATGAAGGCCGTTCTGGAGCAGTGAGCCGGACGCGATGAAGGATGAGCGGGGACTCGACGGGATGCGGGCCGGGCTCGACGGGATCGAGCCAATTCAATCCGGTTCAATGCGGAAAGAAGGCCGCTCAGGAGGGAATTCCTCCAGTGGTCTAGTCCAGAGTTAGTGGCGGAGAGTGGCGGCGAGCGACTGATTCGCGCCAACCTTGTCTTATAGGTTCATCCCCAGAGTCCCCCTTTATTCTCCCTTTACCAGCGGCTTCGGCCGGCCGCCCTTCTTATCCGTCGTTCCGGTTTTCGCTCCCGCGTCGTCCCGAACGCCGTACGCGGGGGAGCGGCGGAAGAGCGGAAACGCATAGCCTGGGCCTCATGATGCATTCCGACAGCCATGGCGATAACTCGCCGTACCCCAGGCGCCGGTCCCCCGGCCGGACGGTCGTCTCCGCGGTCACCGTGCTGGCCGTGACCGCGGGGATCGGTTACTGGGGTTACGTCAGTCTGGTTGCCGGTGAGGACGCGGACCCGCAGGTGGTGGCCGCGACGGAGGAGTTCGGGAAGTTCCTCGCGGCGTGGGAGGCGGGTGACGCCCGGCGGGCCGGTCTGCTGACGGACACCCCGGGCAACGCCGAGTCATTGATCAAATCCCTGATGACAAACCTCAAGCCGTCCAGGACCGAGATCAGCGCGGGTACCGGCGAACGGAAAGCGGAAGGGGAAGTGGAAATTCCCTTTACCGTGAAGATGGCCGTTCCCGGCGCCGGTGACTACGGGTGGAACTCCAGGGCGAAGGTCGTCCGGAGCGGGGAGAAATGGAAGGTCGTATTCCATACGGAGACGACCCATCCCGATCTCGTTCCCGGCCAGACCCTCGCGCTCCAGTCGCGGGACCGCGCCGCCGTTCTCGACAGGAACGGCGACGAGCTGCGGTCCGCCTCCCTCGTCGGCATGGTCGACGAGGGGACCGGCAAGGGGATCTCGGGCCTTGAGGCACGCTACGACAAGCAGCTCGCGGGACCGGGCCCGGCGAGGGCGGTCGTGGTCGTGGACCGCCAGTCCCTCCGGGTGGTGAAGAAGCTCACCGGCCGGGGGCGCGAGGGCAGGCCGGTCCGTACGACCATCGATCCCGTGGTCCAGGAAGCCGCCGCCGACGCCCTGACCGGGCTGGAGAAGACCGCGGCGATCGTCGCCGTCGACCCGTCCAGCGGCCATGTCCTGGCCGCCGCGAACAGGCCCTCCGGCATGAACCGGGCACTGGAGGGCCGCTATCCGCCCGGTTCCACCTTCAAGGTGGTGACGGCCGCGGCCCTGCTGAAAGGGGGGATGAAGCCGTCGGACCGCGCGGACTGCCCGAAGTTCGCCGAGGTCAACGGGCAACGCTTCGAGAACCAGGACCAGTTCGTGCTGCCCGCCGGGTCGACCTTCCGGGAGAGCTTCGCCCGCTCCTGCAACACGTTCTTCGTCAACTCCCGCGGCAGGCTGTCCGAGTCCGCCCTGCACGACACCGCGCAGGCGTTCGGCATCGGCGGCACCTGGGACGTGGGCACCGCCACGTACGACGGCAGCGTCCCGGTCGCCACCAGCGAGAACGACAAGGCCGCCGCCACTATCGGGCAGGCCCGGGTGCAGGCCTCGCCCCTGGTGATGGCCTCGATCGCGGCCACGGTGAAGGCCGGTGCCTTCCAGCAGCCCGTCCTGGTGCCCGACGCCGTGAAGAAGCGGTACGACGCCCCCGCCCGGCTGGACGCCGGAGTCGTCGAGGCGCTGCGCGGCATGATGCGCGCGACCGTCACCGAGGGGGCCGGCCGGGCGCTCCAGGGCATCCCCGGCGAGCCGCACGCGAAGACGGGCACGGCGGAGTTCGGTACGGCGACCCCTCCGCGCACGCACGCCTGGATGATCGGCTACCAGGGGGACCGGAACCTGGCGTGGGCGGTCCTGCTGGAGGACGGCGGGTCGGGCGGCTCCGACGCGGGTCCCGTCGCGGCCAAGTTCCTGGAGAGTCTCGTGCGCCCCTGATCCGGCGGCGGCGCCGCGACTCCCGTACCCCCGACTGCCCTTGACTGCCGGTCCTCGACCGCCCGTTCCTCCGACTCGCGTCGGCACCGGCGCCGCGCCCCCACCGGGGTGCCGGGCGCCAGGTGACCGGCGCGACCGCACGCAAGCACGGATGCCGACAGGGAATACGCCGAAGCCATGCCCGCCCCACAAGGGCGAGGGCGTGGCTCATCCACAAGGGGATCAGCCATGGACACCTGCAACGACGTGACGATCAGGCTTCTCGGCCCGGTGACTCCCGTGAAGGACGCCGTTCCGATACCCATCAGAGGCCAGCGGCAGCGGAGATTCCTCGCGTCCCTGGCGCTGCGGCCGGGGCAGTTCACCTCCAAGGAGGCGATCATCGAGGACTCGTGGGACGGCGAGCCGCCCACGACCGTCGCCGGACAGCTCCAGACGTCGGCCTGGATGATCCGTACCGCCCTGGTGCAGGCGGGCCTCGCCCGCGACGCCCTCGGCTCGCACGACCACGGCTACGAGTTGCGGGTGTCACCGCGGTGCATCGATCTGTTCGTGTTCCGGGAAGCCGTACGCGTCGTACGGGACCTGTACGCGCGCGGCGAGCACCGGGACGCGTCCGAGCGGCTCGACGCCGCGCTGGCCCTGTGGAAGGGACCGGCCTTCGCCGATGTCACCTCCAGCAGACTGCGGCTGAAGGGGGAGACCCTGGAGGAGGAGCGGCGGGCCGCGGTCGAACTGCGGGCCCTGATCGATGTGGGTCTCGGCCGCTACAACGACGCGATCATCCGTCTGTCGGAGCTGGTCGAGCGCGATCCCTTCCGCGAGGACCTGTACGTCTCCCTCATGAGGGCCTACTACGCCGAGGGCCGCCAGGCCGACGCGATCCAGGTCTTCCACCGGGCGAAGGACATCCTGCGGGAGCAGATCGGGATCAGCCCGGGGGAGCGGATGACGAGGGTGATGCAGGCGATCCTGCGTCAGGACGAGAACGCCCTGCGCGCCGGCACCGCGCACGAGGTGGCCGCGGTGCCCGCCGGGGCGGAGCCGCGGACGCTTCCGCGGTACGGGAGCGACACGGCGGGGCGCCGCCGATGTCGTCCCAGCGCCTGAGGGCCGCGGTCGTGTCCGGCACCGGTGCCCGGCACGCTCAGCTCCCCTCGTACAGCAGCTCCTTGAGTGCTTCCGCCAGGCGGTCGATCTCGGATTCGGTGGTGTAGAAGTTCACCGAGACCCGGAGCAGCGGTCCGTCCGTGCGCTCGGACACCGCTGCCTCGATCCGGAAGCGCTCCCAGAGCCGGTGGCGCAGCGTCCCGGCTCCGGACCTCTCGGGCAGACGGAACGCGACCATTCCGCCGGACAGCGCCTCCGTTTCGGGGGTGGCGGGCTCCAGCTCCTGCCCGCCGGTGAGGCGTTCGCGGGCGTGGTCGGCGAGCTCGCGTCTGCGCGCACGGATCCGGTCGTGTCCCAACTCCGCCTGGAAATCGATGGACTCGGGTATCGCGAGCCAGGGGCAGAGGTCCCGCGTACCCTCGCACTCGAGTCTGCGCAGCCGGGGCGTACTGCCGAACCGGTCGCGCTCGTCCGGCGGTCCGCTCCCCGGCGGGGGCTCGTACGCCCAGCTCACCTGTGCCGGCCGCAGACTGTCACGGTGCCGTGCGTCGAAGTGCAGGAAGCCGACGCCCGTGGGGGCGAGGAGCCATTTGTGGCCGCTCCCGGCGTAGAAGTCGTACGGGATGTCCGCCAGGCCGAGGCCGATGAACGCCGGGGCGTGGGCGCCGTCCACCACCGTCACGATCCCGCGCCGGCGTGCCTGTTCGCACAACTCCCGGGCGGGCAGGACCAGTCCGGTCGTCGCCGTGACATGGCTGAAGGACAGCAGCCGGGTCCGCGGGCCCATCGCGGCGACGGCCGCGTCGACGATCTCACCGGGATGGGCGGGCAGCGCCGGCAGCCGGAACGTCCTCAGCTCCAGGCCCAGCCGCCGCGCCATCCGCTCCCAGCACCAGCGCATCGGCGTGTACTCGTGGTCGGTCAGCAGGATCTCGCCCGGCGCGGCCAGGTTCAGTGACGACGCCACCAGATTGACGGCCCCGGTCACATTGGTGGTGAGGACCAGGCGGTACGGGTCGGCGCCCAGGAAGCCGGCCAGACGCTCCCGCGCCGTCCACAGCAGCGGGGGAACCTCGCGCAGCAGGAAGTCCATGGGCGCGTGGGCGAGCCGGGTACGCAGACCGGTGACGCGTTCGAAGGTGGAGCGCGGCAGCGGTCCGCCGGAACCGGTGTTGAGATTCACGGCGGTGGGGTCGAGCAGCATTCGGCCGCGGGCTTCGTCCCAGTCGGCAACGGCCATGTCGTGATCTCCCGAGAATTCGGAACAATAAAAGGGGACCCGCCGGCATTCGGTCGACGTGAGGCACAGTAGCAGCCGTCGTACGATCCCGGACAGATGCTTTCCTGCCGTCGCGGAAAAGCCGCGGAGAAAGATGCGAAGAGGAATCAGAGAGAGCCGGAAGAGTGCCTCAAGAGCGGTGCCGGGCAGAATGTCGGTGCAGCTTTCGGACCGGCTAGGGAGAGCACATTGAACGAGTACTCTCGTGAAGATTTCCTGGATTTGAATATATTCCGGGGGGTCGGGGAAGATCCGGTCTACCACCCTCCTGTCCTTGACGGACGGCCTCGTGAGTGGCCGCTCGACGAGTGGGCGGAGGCGCCCCGCGATCTCGGGTTCGCGGACTTCGCCCGCTACCAGTGGCGTGGCCTGCGGATGCTCAAGGACCCGGACACGCAGGCGGCTTACCACGATCTGCTGTGGGAGGTGCGGCCGCGGACCGTCGTCGAACTGGGTGTGTACAGCGGCGGCTCACTGGTCTGGTTCCGCGATCTGACCCGGCTCATGGGGATCGACTGCGAAGTCATCGGAATCGACAGGGACCTGTCGCGGTGCCAGATCCCGGCCGCCGAGAAGTCGGACATCACCCTTTACGAGGCCGACTGCGCCGCACTGGAGACATTTGAGCCGCTCCGTGAAGCGGCCCACCCGCTGGTCTTCATCGACGACGCGCACAGCAATACGTTCAACATCATGAAATGGGCGGTCGACCATTTGCTCGAACAGGGCGACTATTTCATCATCGAGGACATGATTCCGTACTGGAACCGGTACAGCCCCCAGCTGCTGGCCCAGTATCTCGCGGCCTTCCGTGATGTGCTGACCATGGACATGGTGTACGCCAATGCCAGCCCGCAACTGGACCGCGGCGTCTTCCGGCGGTCGGCGACGAAGGAGTAGGCGTACGGAATGCCGACCGTATCGAGCCTCCTTTACTACAGCGCCCCGCTGACACCGGCGGGGCGGGACGACGACTGGTGCATCGACGCCCTGTCCCGGCCGCCCGAGGTGCTCTTCAACTTCCGCAAGGTCGCCACCGAGACCGTCGTCACCGATGTGCGCGACAGCCCGGTCCGGCCGGAACTCGACGACATGGGATTCGAAAGGATCGTGTCGCCCACGCGGGCGGATCAACGGGCCCTGGTGGAGGGTTCCGCGTCGTCCCTCGACCTGTACCGGCATGAGACGGCGGAGCTGCTGCGGTCTCTCACGGGTGCGGACGCGGTGCGGTTCTTCGACGCCACCGTGCGCCGGGAGGACGCGGGCGTTCCCCACGACGCCTCGCATCAGTCGCCGCATCAGCGCGTACATGTCGATCAGAGCCCGAAGAGCGCGCGGGCCCGCGCCGAGGAGCACATCGGGCCGGAGCGTCCGTTCCGCAGATTCCAGATCATCAATATCTGGCGGCCGCTGATCGAGCCCGTACGCAATTACCCGCTCGCCCTGTGCGACTACCGGTCGCTGGATCCCGCCGCCGATCTGGTGCCGACCCGGCTGCATTTCCCGGCGTGGCTCAAGGACCGTGAGAACTACTCCGTGAGATACAACCCCGGCCACCGCTGGTACTACTGGGGGTCGCTCTCGCCCGACGAAGTGATCCTTTTCAAGTGTTACGACAGCGCGAGCCGCGGTCTGGCCCTCGCCGGTGAGGGCGCGGAGCGCGGAGAGCGCGACGACCTGACCGATGTGGCCGGTCTCTGTCCGCACACGGCCTTCTTCGACAAGAAAGGGCCTGCCACCGGGCATCTGCGGACATCCCTGGAAATGCGTGCCGTGCTTTTCTATGGCTGATCGCTGAGCGGAAAAGCCGGATCGGAGAGCGGGATCAGAGAGCCGGGCCAGAGAGCTGGATCAGAGAGCCGGGTCAGGAAAGACGGATCAGGAAAGCCGGGCCAGGAAAGCCGGATCAGAAAGCCGAGAGGGAGCAGGTGACATGGCGGACACGACGGTACCGATCTTCAGCCTCACCGAATTGCGGAAGGGCGCCGACCAGGAGAAGTTCCGCAAGTGTGTGACGGAGATGGGGGTCTTCTATCTCACCGACTACGGTGTGCGGGAGGAGGACCACCAACTGGCCGCGGACACGGCCATGGACTTCTTCGAGCACGGCACTCCGGAGGAGAAGGAGGCCGTGACCACCAAGATCCCGACCATGCGCCGCGGATACTCCGCCCTGGAGGCGGAGAGCACGGCCCAGGTGACCAACACCGGGACGTACACCGACTATTCGATGTCGTACTCGATGGGCGTCTCGGGCAATCTCTTCCCCTCGCAGCGGTTCGAGAAGGTCTGGACGGACCACTTCGACAACCTGTACACGGCGGCGCGGGAAGCCGCGCGGGTGGTCCTGAACGCGACCGGGACGTACGACGCCGGGGACATGGACACGCTGCTGGACTGCGACCCCGTACTGCGGCTGCGCTACTTCCCCGAGGTCCCCGAGCACCGCGCCGCCGAGCGGGAGCCGCGGCGGATGGCGCCGCACTACGACCTGTCCATCATCACCCTGATCCACCAGACCCCGTGCGCCAACGGATTCGTCAGCCTCCAGGCCGAGATCGGCGGCACGATGGTCAGCCTGCCGGCCGTGCGGGACGCCGTGATCGTGCTCTGCGGCGCCATCGCCCCGCTGGCCACCCAGGGCGCGGTGCCCGCGCCCCAGCACCATGTCAGGGCCCCGGGGGCCGGTATGCGGGAGGGCAGCGACCGTATGTCCAGCGTCTTCTTCCTGCGCCCCTCGACCGACTTCACGTTCTCGGTCCCCAAGGCCCGCACGTACGGCCTCGATGTCAGCCTCGACGCCGAGACCGCGACCTTCGGGGACTGGATCGGGACCAACTACATCACGATGCACGCGACCGCCGAGTCGTAGGCGCTGTCGCGGATCCCGGAACCGGATCGCACCCGGCCATCGACGATGGCCTCATTCGTGGGAAGGACAGGAATGCTCGTCGTTGCGTTGAAGCCGGGTCATGACGGCGCGGTCGCCGCGGTCGACAATCGTCAGTTGCTCTACTCGCTGGAATCGGAGAAGGACTCACACCCGCGGTACACGCCCCTGTTGCCGACGACGATCCTGGACATCGCGGAGCGGCTCGACGCGATACCGGACGTGGTGGCCCTTGGCGGCTGGAGCGATCTGCGCCCGACGCGCATCTCGTACACCGGTGCCGGATACGAGGGCACGCAGGAGCCCACCGTCAGCACCTCTCGTTTCTTCGGCAAAGAGGTCCGGTTCTTCACCTCGACCCACGAGAGATCGCATATCTACATGGCGCTGGGAATGGCCCCGCGGGATTCCAGTCCCGTACGGACGGTCCTGGTCTGGGAGGGCGACGTCGGCGCCTTCTATCTTGTCGACTCCAGCCAGCGGATCATCCACACGGTGCCGGTCATGACGGCGCCCGGTGCGCGCTATTCCTTTCTCTTCGGGCTCGCCGACCCGACCTTCCCCGACTCCGGAGCGAAACCGCGCCTCAACGACGCCGGGAAGCTGATGGCGCTGGCGGCGTTCGGAGACGCGTGCGACGCGAGTCCCGACATCAAGCATGTCGTCGAACGGATCCTGAAGCAGGACTCCATGTACCCGGCGCCCAAGGACGAGTACCGGGACTCGGTCCTCTACAACGCGGGCGTCGAGTCCGCCGAGTGCAAGACCGCCGCCGCGCTGCTGACCGAGCGCCTCTTCGAGTCATTCGCCCAGGTCGCGCGCGAGCACATGCCGGAAGGCAGTCCGCTCTACATCTCCGGTGGCTGCGGGCTGAACTGCGACTGGAACAGCCAGTGGGCCGAACTCGGCCATTTCTCCTCGGTCTTCGTCGCTCCGTGCACCAATGACTCCGGCTCGGCGCTGGGCACCGCCCTCGACGCGCTCTCGACCTTCACCGGCGATCCCCATGTCGAGTGGAGCGTGTACAGCGGGCTCGACTTCGTCAGCGACACCCGGCCCGATCCCGCCCGCTGGCACTCCCGTCCGCTCGACCACGACGTCCTGGCGGGGGCCCTGGCCACCGGCCGGATCGTGGCGTGGGTGCAGGGCCGGTGGGAGATCGGGCCGCGCGCCCTGGGCAACCGGTCCATCCTGGCCGAGCCGTTCGGCGCGGGCACCCGCGACCGGCTCAACACCATCAAGCAGCGGGAGGACTACCGGCCCATCGCGCCGTGCGCCCGTGTCGAGGACCTGGGGAAGGCGTTCCATCAGGACTTCGAGGATCCGTACATGCTGTATTTCCGGCATGTACGGGAGTCCAGCGGTCTGCGGGCCGTGACGCACGTGGACGGTTCGACACGGGTCCAGACGGTACGGGATTCGGGCAACCCGCAATTGCATCGGCTGCTTTCGGCGTTCGCCGCCGAGCGGGGAATCGGCGTGCTGTGCAACACATCGCTGAACTTCAACGGTGAAGGGTTCATCAACCGGATGTCCGATCTCGTGCTCTACTGCGAGTCACGAGGAATTCAGGACATGGTCGTGGGCGACACCTGGTACCAGCGGATCGAGGGTTCCTGACACAGCCCGGAATTCCGCCCGGGACGGGCGGTGGGGCAGGCGCGCGGCCATCGGCTCCGGCGGTTCCGCGGGCCCCGTGCGCCGCACCGGCTTCCGCCGCCCGTCCAGCGGAATTCCCTCAGGTGAGAGTCTCCACGGCGTACGCGGCGGCCTCGGCGATCAGGCTCTGATCGTATTCGGCGTCCTTGCCGGCCTTGGTGGACATGACGGCGATGACAAGCGGCGGCGCGGATTTCGGCGGCCACACGATGGCCATGTCGTTGAGCGTGCCGTAACTGCCGGTCCCGGTCTTGTCGGCCACGGTCCAGCCCCGCGGCACACCGGCCCGGATGCGTTCGGCGCCGGTGGTGTTGCGTTCCAGCAGGTCACGGAGGAAGGCGCGCTTTTCGCCCGGGAGGGCGTTCCCCAGCACGAACTTCTGGTAGTTGGTGCCGAATGCCCGGGGGGATGTCGTGTCGCGGGGGTCTCCCGGGACGGCTTCCGAGATCGCCGGCTCGGTGCGGTTTATCCGGGTGACCGTGTCCCCCAGGGTCCGCGTGTACGCCGTGAGCCCGGCCGGACCGCCGATGTCGCGGAGCAGCAGATTTCCGGCCGTACCGTCGCTGTAGCGCACCGCCGCATCGCACAGTTGACGGATCGTCATCCCCTTGGCCACGTTCTGCGAGGTGATGGGGGCGTGCTTCATGAGGTCGTCATCGGTGTACCGGACGACGGTATCGAGATGCGACAGCGGATTGTGGTGCAGGACCGCCGCTGCCGCCACTCCCTTGAACGTCGAGCAGAACGCGAATCGTTCATCCGCCCGATGCGCGATTCCCTCGCCGGTGCCGGTGGCGAGGGCATAAACCCCGAGTCGTGCCTCGAACTTCCGTTCAAGCTCGATCAGTCGGTCATGGCGGCGGTTCGGCACTGCGGCTGAGGCGGCGGAAGGAGCGGAGCGGGCGGACGGCGCGGAACCGGGCGACGAGGGGCGGGAATCGGGCGTTGTGCCCTGCGTGCATCCGGCCAGCGGCAAAAGCGCCGCCGCCCCCAGGAAAGCGCGGCGGTTGATGTTCGGCCGGCTGACGCCCGGTCGGGATAATTTCATATTGGTCCTTCCGCTGGTGGGTTTGCGAGGACAGCAAGCCCAGGGCGAAAGATACCGAAAGCGTGCGGGCCGGAAGGCCGCGTGGGACGCCGGTGTCGTTCGCGGTCGCCCAGGGCTCCTTCACCGCGCCTTCGGCGGAGCGCCCCCGTCCGTTTTTGTCCCGGTCCCCGTGCGTGGCTGGGATGGCTCGGTCAGAGCGTCAACTGCTAGGGGACATCATGGACGGTCAGGACAGAAAGCACCCGCGCGGAGCCCGGCGGGCCGTACGGACACGGATCGCGTTGGGGGCGGCCGTCGCGCTGGTGGGGGTCAACACCCTGACCGTTTCCGGCGTGGCGCAGGCCGTCGCGGTCTCCGCTCCCGCCCCGGCCCGCACCCCCGTTTCCGCCCCCGCCTTCCAGCAGGTGCC
>NZ_LATD01000301.1 GCF_000981895.1 Streptomyces odonnellii
GCCCATGGCCGACCCGGCAGTCACCAGCACGACCCTAATGCCCGTAACGGGCCCCGGCAACGCCGTTCCCCACCCTCAACCCGCCCAACCCGCCCTCAACCCGCCGTCGCGCACCGCCAGAAGTCGCGCATCAGGTCCGGCGGTGTCGGGCCCGCCATCTCGACCTGGCTGAGCATGACCGTAACCGTGCCGGTGGACGGTACGACATGGGCCGTCGTGCCCGTACCGCCGACCCAGCCGTACCGTCCCCGTACGTTCCACGGTTCGATCGGCTCGATGTCGACCGAGCCGCCGTAGCCCCAGCCCTGCCCCTCAAGGAACAGCGCGCCCGCTTCACGCTGGGCGCGGCTGAGGTGGTCCGTGGTCATCAGCCGTACCGACTCCTCCGACAGCAGCCGACGCCGACCAGCCGTACCGCCACCAGTACCGAGACCGCCACCGGCACCGGCACTCCCCAGCAGCATCCGGCCGAACGCCACCCAGTCGTCCACCGTCGACACCAGCCCGCCCGCGCCCGAGGGAAACGCCGGAAGCCGGGACCACTGCCCGTCGGGCTCGTCGACCAGTTCGAGACCGCCGCCTCCCGCACCACCTCCGGCACCGCTTCCCTCGCCGCCTGCCGGATCGGCCCGGTAGTAGCTCACGAACCGGTCGAGCTTCTCAGCCGGTACGGCGAATCCCGTGTCCGTCATCCCGAGCGGCTCGAAGATCCGTTCCGCCAGGAACTCGGGCAGCGGGCGGCCCGCGACCCTGGCGATCAGGACGCCCTGAATGTCCGACGCGGTGTTGTACAGCCAGCCCTCCCCCGGCTGGTGCAGCAGCGGGATACGGCCCAGCGTCGCCATCCACTCGTCCGGCGGCGCGACGAGCTGCGGCTGCGGCGGCCCCTGCCTGAGGTCGCTGAACAGCGGGGCGAGCGCCGGAAGCGAGAAGTCGGCGGGGAAACCGTACCCGGCGCGGAAACTGAGCAGATCGTCCACCGTGATCGGCCGCACGGCCGGGACCACGTCGTCCACCGGGCTGCTGGGCGTACGGACGACCTTCGGCGTCGCCAGCTCCGGCAGCCAGGTTGCGACCGGGTCGTCCAGTGCGATACGGCCGTCCTCGACCAGCATCATCAGCGCCGCGGCGACGATCGGCTTGGTGATCGAGGCGATACGGAAGATCGAGTCCCTGGCCACCGGGGAGGTGCCCTCGGCATCGGCGAAGCCCGCCGCCCGCACGTCGACCTGATCGCCACGGGCGACCAGGGCCACCGCTCCCGGCACCGGCCCGTCCGTGACGTACCTCCCCAGGACCTTGTCCAGCCCAGCGCGCAGCTCGCTCATCGCTCCACCTTCCGTCTTCGTCCATGCTTCTCAGGTACGAAAACAGAGACCCCCGCCTCCGCCTGAAATCATCGGTCGCCGAGGAGCATTCTCAGTCACCGAGCAGCATCACCGGGCTTCGAGCAGCGCGGCGGTTCTCTCCCACAGCTCGCGCTGGACACCCGCGTCACGACCGGGTTCCGGGCATTCCAGCGGGTCGCCGTTCCGTACGGAGAAGTAGCCACCGGTCACGTCGGCGTACGCGGGGTCGGTGGCAAGCCGTACGACGATGCCGGCTCCGCGCCGGGGGTCGCCTACCCCGAGCCGGTTCAGAATCTTCTCCAACGGTCCGGAGAAGGGCAGTTCACGCCCGAGGCCGCTGGTGTTGAAGCCGGGGTCGCAGCAGTTGGCCGTGACGCCGGTACCGGCCAGCCGGCGGGCGAGTTCCTGGCTGAACATGACGTCCATCAGCTTCGTCCGCCCGTACAGCCGCGACGACTCACGACGGGTGTAGCCGTCCGTGAGCGTGAGGTCGCGTGCCGGAACGACGCCGCCCGAGCGCCGGGACGCCTCGGAGGCGACGGTGACGATCCTGGCGGGCGCCGAGGCCACGACGGTGTCGCGCAGGGTGTCGGTGAGGACCCAGGGCGCGAGGTAGTTCACCGCGGTCATCTCGGCGAGCCCCTCGCCGGTGATCCGTTGTGAGAAGGCGTGCAGGCCGGCGTTGTTGATCAGTACGTCGATCCGCAGACAGCGGGCCGCGATCTCCTGCCCTGCCCTGCGGACCTCCCCCAGCAGCGACAGATCGGCGAGGAAGACATCAACCGGCGTACCGGGGGCGGTTTCCTCGATCTCGTGGCGCAGTACGTCGGCCTTGGCCCGGCTGCGGGCGACGATCCCCAGCCGGGCACCGCGGCGGGCCAGTTCGAGGGCGGCCAGTCTGCCGATGCCGTTCGTGGCGCCGGTGATGACGATGACGGGTCGGTCGGCTCGGCCGGGTCCTCCGTCAGGCCGGTCGGGTCGGTCGGGTCGGTCGTGCATCGGGGGCTCCGCTCCATTGGCCGGTGAGGAGTGAGGTCGGCGAATCAGCGAATCAGCGACATCGTGAGGTACCTCATCTTTTCTCGACAACGTACCATCACACTGAGGTACCTCACAAAATCCCTGACGCAGACTCTCCGGCATGGAGGAGCGATCCCTTGAGCAGTGGTTCCGGGCCGGAACAGATCGGCCTGCGGTATCTCTCCCTGGCGAACCAGGTGCGCAGAATCGTCGATGAGCACATGAGCGGCGCCGGTCCGTCGCTGGCCCGCACCAAGGTCCTGATGGTGCTCGGGGGTCATGGCGCACTGCGGCAGGCGGCGCTCGCCGCGGAACTGGGCTACGCGCCCCGGTCCGTCACCCAGGCCGTGGACGGGCTGGAGCGGGACGGACTGGTCGAGCGGACCTCCGACCCGAACGACCGCCGCTGCAAGGTCGTCGTCCTCACACCGGAGGGCAGGGCCGCGCTGGCCGCCGGAACGGCCGCCGGTGAGGACATACTGCGGCAGGTGTTCGGGGCCCTCGGGCCCGGTCAGCGGGCCGATCTGGACGCGTTGCTCGACGCCGTCGAGGCGGCCGCCACAGCCGCCGCCACCGCGACCACAACCGCCTCCGCTGCCTCCGCCGCGACGACAGCCGCCTCCTCCGTCTCCCGCGACGTACCCCATGGCGGACGGCCGCACCGGGTTCCCAGGGCCTAGGACGTTTGTGATGCGCGCCGGCACCAATCCGGCGTACGACGGCTGCGGTCATGTATCAGCACATGCGGCAGGACGCTCTCTGTCTCGTGGAGTTCGGACTCGTCCACGGTTTGCAGCCCGCTCACAAAGAGATCATGTTCCGGGCGTACTGCCGGGGGTTCAACTCCCGCATACCGTCGGACGCGTTGTACAACGTCGGTTACCTGGCCGAGGCTTTGGGCCGGGATACTCGCGACGGCGAGAACGGTTACCGCCAGTGCTTCAGCGGCCGGGGGCATGTCGAGTCGCTGCTGTCACGGAACAACCAGGTCGGGGACCGCGGCGACGGCGACTGTTTCTGCCGGCACGAGTGGGTCCCGGAGAATTTCAAGGCCCGCGCAGGTCAGCACCGAGGCTGACAACCGTCCCGAGCGCTGTCCGGCGGATCTGCGTCGACCCGCCGGACATCAGGCCTACGGACAGCAGGCCCGCCGGCATAGGCCTACGGACAGCAAGCCCGCCGGACAGGACCTGGCGCCCCTCCCGGCAAGGTCTGCCCGGACAGGACCTAGTGCGCGATGCCGTCGATCAGTTCGCGTGCTCCCTGGCGGAGCAGCGTGACCGCCACCGACGTGCCCAGGGTCGCCGGGTCGAGCGGGCCCGCCCATTCGTGTGCGTTCAGTACGGTCTTGCCGTCGGGGGTGAAGACACAGGCCCGCAGCGAGAGGTCGCCGTTGCGATGCGCCTTGGCGTAACCGGCGATGGGCGAGTTGCAGTGGCCCTGGAGGACATGCAGGAACATGCGCTCCGCCGTCGTCTCGCGGTAAGTGTCGGGGTCCCCGAGCCCGCTGATCGCGTCTATCAGGACCGTGTCGTCCTCGCGGCACTGGAGCGCGAGGACGCCCGCGCCGATCGGCGGGCACATCGTCTCGGGCGACAGGGCCTCGGAGATCACATCCGTACGGCCGATGCGTTCGAGTCCCGAGACGGCCAGGAGCAGGGCGTCGGCCTCGCCCGCGGCGAGCTTCTCCAGGCGGCGGTTGGCGTTGCCGCGGAACGGTACGCACTCCAGGTGCGGGTGCGAGGCGGCGAGCTGGGCGATACGCCGTACCGAAGAGGTGCCGATCCGGGTGCCGGCCGGGAGTTCGTCGAGAGTGAGACCGCCGGGGTGGACAAGGGCGTCGCGGATGTCGTCCCGCTTGAGGAACGCGGCGAAGGTCGTCCCGGCGGGCAGCGGGCGGTCCGCGGGGATGTCCTTGACGCAGTGCACCGCGAGGTCCGCCTCGCCCGCGAGCAGGGCGGCGTCGACCTCCTTGGTGAAGGCTCCCTTGCCCTCGACCTGGCTCAGGTCGCCCATCCACTTGTCGCCGGTGGTCTTGACCGGGACGACCTCGGTGGCGGTGCCGGGGTGGAGCGCGGCCAGCTCGGCGCGGACGCGCTCCACCTGGGCGAGGGCCATGGGCGAGTCACGGGAGACGATACGGATCAGCTCAGGGACGGACATGGGGCCACGATAGACCGTCGCACTTGAGCCGCGGTGGGCAACCCGGATACCCAACTCTCACGTACCACAAACAGGTTGAGGGAATCCCCTGCCTGAGCCGCCCGACCCCGCCCGGGGCCGCCTCAGACCGACGAGGCGGCCCTCCTGCGTCATATCACCCGTTGTGCCGCATTACCCGCCGTGCCGTATCACCCGTTGTGCCGTATCAGCGACTCCACCAGACCCGCCCGCGTCGCCGGGAAGTCCAGCGGTACGATCCCGAGCCCGCGCCAGCCGCTCGCCTCCGCTCCGTCCAGGAAGGTGTGCACCTGGGGGTTGAGCCGGTCGGAGTTCCAGCGGGGCGGCAACAGCGCCGCCGTGCTGACGTAGTTGATGAACAGCTTGCCCGGCTGCTGCACGGCCTTGCGGAAGTGCGCCTCGATCTTCGGGTACTTGGCGAACGGCTCGGCCTGGTAGTCGTCCTGGATGTCGAACAGCGCGCCGTCCCCGTATCGCACCCCCGGCAGCCCGCCGCTGTCCGCGAGCAGCACGACCCGGCCGCGCGCCTCGCCGAGCGTGGGCAGATTGCCGTCCAGCCGGAAGAGGGAGCGCCAGCCCTTGCCGTCGAGGTACGTGTCGAAGATCCGCCGGAATTCGGCGTCGCTCTCCGTCGAGTACTCCTGCTTGAGCCGCATCAGGACGGTCTCGGAGGGGTGCGCGCGGAGGAAGTCGCGGCAGGCGCCGAGGACATCGTCGAAGTTCAGGTTCTGGTAGAAGGCGGCGTGGTGGATGCTGAAGGCGTTGTCGAAAGCCCGGCAGCGTACGTCCAGGAAGCGGATGCCGCTGTTCAACTGGTCGGCGATGCGGGTGTTCTGGCAGGCCACCCAGAGCCCGCCGACCTGGGCGCCGGAGTTGTGCGTACCGGGAATCGTCAGCCGCTGTACGGGCGTACCGTCGGCGAAGCCGCTCATCCAGTCCTGCGGGGCGAACGCCCGGCGCGAGTCGGCGATGGCGGGCGCGGCGCCGATGAGTGCGGTGGCGGAAACGGCGAGCGCGCCGGCCAGAAAGCCCCGGCGCGTACCTGTGTGTGTGCTCACGCGGCTCATACGAAGGTGCCTCCGTCTGCTGTGTGGGGGATCAGCCCTCGGATTATGTCCGGTACACGTCACACGCGGAACAGGACCGGATGAACGGCCGCGGAATGAACGGAGGGCGGCGCGGAGAGCGGCACGGAGGTCGGTGGCCCGGAGCCCGGCGTCCCTGGGCGGCGAGGTGGTGCTGGAGGTCGATGTGCCGGAACTGGTGGACCGTTCCCACCTGGCGCAGTACGCCGCGTCGCTCATGGGCGTCGGTGAGGAAGGCGGTCAGATCCCGGGGGGTCCCGGCGGGCCGCCAGGTGGTGGCGCGTGAGGGTGCAGTGCCACCAGGCGTTGTGGCCGAGCGCCGCCGCGAGACCGACGGTGAGTCCGTAGGCGAGGCCGCGGACGAGGATGTGGGGCGGGCTCATCGAGATCGCCTTGCCGCCCGTGGTCCCCCGGCCCAGACCGTAGTGAAGCCCGCCCTGTGCGACGTACTCGACGCCGTAACAGAGGAGGAACGCGGCGCAGACCGCGAGGCCGACGACGGTCCACAGCCTGCGGAAGATCCTCCGGTCCTGTTCCAGGAGGGCGGCCGGTCCGACGGAGGTGGCGAGATCGGCCGGTTTGCCGGCGAGGCCGTGGGCGATTCCGACGGCGAGCCCGAACGCGCAGGAGAACGACAGCATCGTTGTGAAGGTGTAGGAGGGGGTGCCGGTGAGGAGCGACTGGATCCTGAGGACGGCCCAGTGGGTGAGGCCGATGGTGGAGCCGCTCGCGAGACCCACCGAGAAGCCCCGCCAGTCCCAGGCCCATCGGGTGCGGACGGTCGGGATGGCGTCCGGACGGCGTGCGGACAGGCTGCTCGCGCGAGCGCCGACGGCTCCGCCGGCCAGCGCGTAGACCGTGCCGTTGGCGAGGGCGCCGACGGCCGCGGCGGCGGGGCCGTAGTTGAGGCGGAAGGAGAACCAGAGGACGGCCCCGGCGGTGAATCCAAGGGCGCACATGCGCCAGTCCCAGGCCCTGCGGCGCGGGGCCCCAGGCTCCGCGCGGACCACCAGGCGGCGGGTCGGCACGCGTTCGAGGAACACCTCGGTGATCTCCGCGCCCGTCCCGGCCAGTCCGGCGGGCCCGGTGGCCCAGCCGGAGGGCGGAGCCGACCGGCCGGACGGCCGCTCCCCGGCCATCTCCCGCAGGAGCGGCCACGACTCGCCGAATCCCGGATCGGCCGCCCGCCAGGAGACCGGGAGCGGATACGGATCGTTCAGCCGCCGCACCCGTGCCTCGGACTCCCACTGCCCGCGTACGGCCACCGCCAGCCGGTCGGCGATCCGGGGCATGTCGTAACCGTCGGCCACGTCCCGCCGATCGGCCCGGAAGGCCGCCCAGGACAGATACAGCCCGCCCACGGACGGAAGCAGAGCCGCCACGGTCTCGGCCACCGGCAGTTCGAACCGGAAGGCGACACCCCCGGCCCCGGCCATCCCGCCGGCCGCCGGCACGAGATGGAGCACACCGACTCGGCGCGTCCGCCGCCCAGTTCCCATGGGCGGATTTTCCAGCGCCGGGGACGGGCGGCCGGCTGGAACGGCGCCCCGGCCCCACGTACGAGTGACAACCGGCGGCACGGCTCCGTACGGCACCGCGCGACTGCGCCGTACGAGCCCCACGGACCCCGTGAAGACGCATCAAAAAAGGGCGTGTCCGCGAAGTCCCGCCCTGCCCGAAGGCGGACGGCGTTACTTCGCGGACACTCCCTGCCTACACATGCACCGGAACTACCGGAACTACCGGAACCACCGGCATCACCGGAACTAGCGGCACCACCGAACTAGCGGATGATCGTGATCCGGTTGGCCGCCGGCGGCGCCAGCGGCGACTGGGCCGACGAGTTGGCCGCGAGGTACGCGTTCAGCAGGTCCAGGTCCGAGGGACCGACCAGCTTGTTCTTGCCCTGGCCCAGCGCGGCGAAGCCGTCACCGCCGCCGCCGAGGAACTCGTTCATCGCGACGCGGTAGGTCTTCGCCGGGTCGATCGGCGCGCCGTTCAGCTTGACCGTGTCCGTGAGGACGCGGTCCGCGCCGGTCTTCGTCATGTCCAGGGTGTACGTGAAGCCGTTCGAGACCTGGAGGATCTTCGGGGAGGCCGCGTTCGCGCCGCTCACCTGCTGCTGGAGCGCGGTGATGATCTGAGCACCCGTCAGGTCGAAGACGTTCATCATGTTGGTGAACGGCTGGACGGTGAACGCCTCGCCGTACGTCACCACACCGTCGCCCTCGGCGCCGGACGCCGCGTAGACCAGGTCCGCCCGGATGCCGCCCGGGTTCATGAAGGCGAGCTGCGCGCCGCCCTTGTCCGCCGGGGCCGTGCCCGCGAGCTGCGCGTCCGCGATCACATCGCCGAGCGGGGACTCGGGGCTCGTCGCGCCACGGCCGTTGATGTCCGCGGAGATGTAGCCCTGCGGGGTGTTGGAGATCGGCGCGGCCAGCTTGTTCCAGCGCGCGATCAGGTCCGTCATGTCCTGCGCCTTGGGCTGGTCACGGCTGACGACGTGGTTCGCCGACTCGACGCTCGTCCGCACGATGTCATTCGTACGGCGGTCGTAGGTGAGCGTGGTGTCCGTGTACAGCTTGCCGAACGACGCCGCCGAGGTGACCATGCGCGGGTTGCCCGCCGGGTCCGGGATGGTGCAGACGTACGCGTTGTGGGTGTGACCCGTCACCAGCGCGTCGACCTGCGGGCTGATGCCCTTGGCGATGTCGACGATCGGACCGGAGACGCCGCCGCCGGGGGCGGGGCTGTCACAGTCGTAGTTGTACGCGGACGAGGCCGGCAGGCCGCCCTCGTGGATCAGCGCGACGATCGAGTTGACGCCCTGGCTCTCCAGCTCCTTGGCGTACTTGTTGATCGTCTCGACCTCGTCGTGGAACTTGAGGCCCTTGACGCCCTCGGCGGTCACGATGTTCGGCGTGCCCTCCAGGGTCACCCCGATGAAGCCGATCTTGATGCCGTGGGTCTTCCAGACGGTGTACGGCTTGAGGACCGGCTTGCCGGTCTTCTCGTACGTCACATTGGCGGCGAGGTACGGGAAGTCGGCGCCCTTGAACTTCTTCCCCTTCTCGTAGCAGCCGTCGGTCGGGTGACAGCCGCCCTTCTGGAGACGGCCCAGCTCCTCCGCGCCCTCGTCGAACTCGTGGTTGCCCACGGCCGTCACATCGAGCTCCATCTTGTTGAGCGCTTCGATGGTCGGCTCGTCGTGGAAGAGGCCGGACAGCAGCGGGCTGGCGCCCACCATGTCACCGCCGGCCGCGGTGACGGAGAACTTGTGGCCCTCGCGGGCCTTGCGCAGCGAGGTCGCCAGGTATTCGGCACCGCCGGCCGGGATCGCCTTGGTCGTACCGTCGGCCTGCTTCTCGTTGACGTTCCCGGAAGAGCCGGCGGGCGGCTCCAGGTTTCCGTGGAAGTCGTTGAAGGAGAGAAGCTGAACCTCCACCAGGTCGTCCTTGTGGTGGCCCTTGTTCCCTTCCTGACTTGCGACGGCGGGCATCGCGGCGACCAGCGCGCCCACGGTCGCCAGCCCTGCTGCGGCGGCAAGCACTCGCCGCGCCGCGCGCTTCTTGTGCGGTGTCGCTGACATCGGTCCCCTTGTGGATCGAACGTATGCCTGAAGTGCTTTGAGGGTATTGAGAATCGTGAAAAGTCGGGAGTTGAAGACTGCGTCCGGCAGCCTAGGGTCAACGCGCGTAGCGCGACAGGGGGTGCCGGGTTACGACCTGGTTGCCGTTGGGGGTGCGGGGACTGTCGGGGCGTGGGCGGATCCGGAGAGCGGGGGCGCCGTACCCTCGGGTTATGACTGACGCAGCAGCCCGCGAGTCCGGCCGGCAGATTCTGACTCTTGACGCGCTCACCCCGGGGCAGGCCGAGGAGGTGCTCGCGCTGCTCGCCGAGGCCGGTGTCTCCGACGGGGTGCAGGCCATCTCCGAGCAGGGCCGGCTCCAGTTGCGCGGCGGACACCGCGAGGGCGTACGGCACTTCCTGCTGAGCGTGGACGAGGTGCTCGTCGGATACGGGCAGCTGGAGGACACCGACCCGGTCGAGGCGCCGGCCGCCGAGCTGGTCGTACGGCCCGGATACCGCGGGCAGGGCCATGGCCGGGCGCTGGGCGCCGCGTTGCTGGGGGCGTCGGGGAAGCGGCTACGGGTCTGGGCACACGGCGGCAAGTCGGCGGCGCGGCATCTCGCGCAGGTGCTGGGGCTGACGCTCTTCCGCGAACTGCGGCAGTTGCGCCGCCCGTTGGACCCGTCGGCGGTCCCCGAGGCGGTGCTTCCCGCGGGGATCACGATCCGTACGTTCGTACCGGGGCAGGACGACGCGGCCTGGCTCGCGCTCAACGCGGCGGCGTTCGCGCACCACCCCGAACAGGGCGCGCTGACACAGCGGGACCTGGACGACCGGATGGCGCAGCCGTGGTTCGACCCGAAGGGCTTCTTCCTCGCGGAGCGCGACGGGGAGCTGGTCGGCTTCCACTGGACCAAGGTGCACGCCGAGGAGCGGATCGGTGAGGTGTACGTCGTCGGGATCCGGCCGGACGCGCAGGGCGGCGGGCTCGGGAAGGCGCTGACCGCGATCGGGCTGCGGCATCTCGCGGCGGAAGGGCTGCCGACGGCGATGCTGTACGTGGACGCGGACAACGCGGCGGCGGTGACGGTGTACGAGCGGCTGGGCTTCGCCACGCACGAGGTGGACCTGATGTACCGCACCGAGTCCTGACGCGGGCCCCGCGCGGGGGGCGGCCGACGGTCCGGCCCGTCGGGGCGCCAACGTTGCCCGGCACCGTGCCCGGCGCGGGCGGCGGTGCGCCCCCGCCCGGAGCCCCGTCCCGCGCGACGCGACCGCCGGACCCGGACCAGGCCGACCGCACCGGCCGCCGGACCCTGGACCCCGGGCCGGCCGGCCCGGACCGTGGCCCCGCCGGACCCT
>NZ_LATD01000302.1 GCF_000981895.1 Streptomyces odonnellii
GCCCCCGACCCCGCGCACCCCGTCCTCTGGCTCAGCCCCGAGCTGGAGATGTCGGCCGGCAAAGCGATGGCCCAGGCCGGGCACGGCGCCCAACTCGCCTGGTGGGAACTGTCCGAGACGGAGCGCAAGGCCTGGCACGCGGCCGGCTTCCCGCTCGCCGTACGCACCGCCGCCCCCGCGCACTGGCGCGCGCTCACGGCCGCGGGCCTTCCGGTGGTCCGCGATGCCGGATTCACGGAGATCGCTCCGGGCAGTGCCACCGTGGTCGCTGATCATCCGGCACTGCGGAGCTGAACAATCGAGCACCTGTCCCCGTATCTTCCAGTGCCCGCCGAGCGAGTTGAGCCGGCCGGTCAACGGTGGATGTGGATACAGCGGTGTCATATATCGGTTCGGAGGCAGCACATTGTTGCGACGCATCAACGGTACGGCGCTCATCATCGCGGCACTTGTCGCCACGGTGGGGGCGCTGGCCTTCCCCGTCTGGTCGTACGCCGACCGTTCCGGGACCGGGCAGGCCAATCTCAACGCCTCGTCCGTCGCGACCCAGTGGGGCCCGCTCTCCGCGACCGACCGCGATCTGCTGATCAAGGTGCGGCTGGCGGGGCTCTGGGAGCTGCCGGCCGGGCAGCAGGCGATCGAGCGCGCGCCGAGCCAGGCCATCAAGGAGTGCGGTGACCACCTTGTCGTCGGCCACACCGATCTGGACAAGCGGGCCCGCGATGTGGCGGCCAAGCTCGGTATCGAGCTGCCGAACCAGCCGAACGAGCAGCAGCAGGGCTGGCTCAGAGAGCTGTCGGCGGCGACGGGCCAGGAGTACGAGCGCAAGTTCGCGAATCTGCTGCGGAACGCGCACGGCAAGGTGTTCTCACTGATCGCGCAGGTACGGCACACCACCAGAAACACGCTGATACGCCAGCTCGCCTCCGACGCCAACCAGACCGTGCTCGACCACATCACGATGCTGGAGGCCACCGGTTTCGTCGACTTCGACAGTATCGCCAACGAGGCGGCGGGCACCGCGACCGCCAGCCCGACCGGCCCGCCGCCCCCGGACGGGAACCTGCCGCCGGCCCCGTCGCCCGCCGAGCCGACCGGCGACCAGTCCTTCACCTCCCTGCCCTCGACCCAGCCGGGCGCGCCGACCGCCATCAACACGAACCGGCCGGAGCCGGGAGCGGAGCCAGGGGCGGAGCCGGGAACGGACGTACCGGTTCCGTAGCGTGGAGTTCCGTCCACCGGCGGATACGGCGGATGCCTGCGCGCGGGATCCTGGGCCCTCGGCACCTGAGCCTCGCGCCCGGGAACCTCAAATCGACCTCTGAACGTCCCCCTCTGCGGATTCGCCGGCGCCCGGCGGGGTCATCACCCCTGCACCGTTGCGCTGTCGCGCACGACGTAGGGGGAGCCATGAGCAACACACCACATCTGGGGATCGGAATCGGCTGGCGCCCGGAGATCGCGGACGCGGTGGAAGCACTGCCCGGGGTCGACTGGGTCGAGGCGGTCGCGGAGAACCTCTGCACCGGCCATCTTCCCGACTCGCTCGTACGGCTGCGCGAGCGCGGCGTCACGGTCGTGCCGCACGGGGTCTCGCTGGGCCTCGGCGGCGCGGACCGGCCCGACGCGCGGCGGCTCGCGGACCTGGCGGAGCGCGCCGCGGCGCTGGGCTCCCCGCTGGTCACCGAGCACATCGCATTCGTACGGGCCGGGGGGCCGCGCACCGCGTCGCCCGCGCTCGAAGCGGGCCATCTCCTGCCGGTCCCGCGGACCGAGGACGCCCTGCGCGTGCTCTGCGAGAACATCCGCATAGCCCAGGACGCGCTGCCGGTGCCGCTGGCCGTGGAGAACATAGCGGCGCTGGTCGCGTGGCCCGGCGAGGAGATGAGCGAGGGGCGGTTCCTGGCGGAGCTGGTGGAGCGGACCGGCGTACGGCTGCTGATCGACGTCGCCAATCTCCACACCAACCAGGTGAACCGCGGCGAGGACCCGGCAAAGGCCCTGGACGAACTGCCGGTCGAGGCGATCGCGTACGTCCATGTCGCGGGCGGCGTCGAACGCGACGGCGTCTGGCACGACACCCACGCCCACCCCGTCACCCGCCCGGTCCTCGACATACTGGCGGACCTGCGCTCCCGCGTCACCCCGCCGGGCGTGCTGCTGGAACGCGACGACGACTTCCCGCCGACGGCGGAACTGGCAGCGGAACTGACCACGATCCGGCAGACGGTCAGGCTCACGGACGCGAGTGCGGGCGCGGACGCGGGAACCGGCCGGGGTACGGGTACGGGCGAGCCCGCCGCCGCGCCCGCATCGCCCCGACTCCCCAGCGGGGAAAGCGAATCGTCCGACACCGGAGCCGCTCGGGAGCGGCTCGCCCTGCGGGAGGCCGGTCTGCTGTCCGCGCTGGTCGCCGGGGCGCCCGCGCCCGAGGGGTTCGATGCCGAGCGGCTGCGGGTGCAGAGCCGGGCGCTCGCCGTCAAGCGGGCCGGAGTGATCGCCAAGGTCGCGCCCGAGCTGCCGGAGATCCTGGGCGGCGGCTTCCGGGCCGCGTTTCTCGCGTACGCCGCGGACCGGCCCATGCGGGACGGCTACCGCCGGGACGCGCTCGACTTCGCCGAGCATCTGCTGTTCGACGGGCGGCCCGAGGACCCGGTCGCCCGGCGGCGGTTGACGCTCTGGTGGGAGGAACGTGCCGGGGCACGGCCGCCGCGCCGGGCGACCCGGCTCGTCCGCAGAGCGCGTGCCGCGCTGATCGGGCGGTGACCACGATGACAACCTTCCTCGTCGTGCTGGTCCATCTCGCGGTCGCCGTCTCGTCCGTCCTGCTCGTCACCACCGTGGTCCGGCTGCGCGGCCGGAGCGCGGGCGGTCCCGTCCATGACGTGCTGGAGGCCGCGTTCCTCGGCGGCGGGCCCGGCCGGGTCGTGGACGCCACGATCGCCGGGATGCAGGCGGACGGGCGGCTGGCGGTCGGCGGGCCCGGCATCGTCCTCATACCGCACCCCGTCGCCAGGAACCCGGTGGAACAGGCCGTGCTCCAGGAGCACGCCACCGCGCCCAACGGCGCCCTGCACACCCTCCGTCTCGCGGTGATGCGCGGCCCGGCCGTTCAGCAGGTGGGTGACGCGCTCGCGGCCCGGGGGCTGCTGGTGACCCCGGCGGAGGCGCGCGGGCCGCGGCGCTGGGGTGTCACGCAGGGGGTGGTCTGTCTGCTCGCCCTGCCACTGTGCTTCGTCCTGGCCGTCTTCACCTTCGTCGAGAGCTCCGGACCCGGCTTCGGCAGCCCGATCGCCTTCTCCCTGCTGCCGACCCTGTTCGTGGGCTCGATCACCGGGATGGTCTGCGCGTCCGTGACCGGGCGGCGGATCACCGGAGCGGGGCTGCGGGCGATGCGGGCGTTCGTCGCCGCGCATCCGTACGGCGGGACTGCCTCGGCGGCGCATCTCGTCGCGGCGCACGGCATCACGGCGCTGCCCGATCCCGTACTTCAGCAGCAGTTGCGGGCGGCGGCCCGGCTGCGGTCCGGGCGTGACTTCTCGCCCGCGGATCACTCGTCCCTCGCGGTGGTGACGTGGTGCTCGGGCGCTCAGCCCGGTTCCGGTACGGGGTGCGGTGGCGCGGGATCCGGCTGCGGCGCGAACTCCTGCGGAGGCACCGGAGGTTCCGGAGGTTCGGGCGGCGGCGACTCCGGCGGCGGGGGCAGTAGCTGCGGCGGCGGAAGCAGTTGCGGGGGCGGAAGCAGCGGAAGCAGCTGTGGCGGCGGGAGTTCCTGAGGCCGCGCCCCGCGCGCCGTACGCGCACAACGCCGCCTGTGCCGCACTCCGGAGGAGCCTCCGGAGTGGCCCGGGGGCGCATCGGGGTCATTGGCCCCGACACCGCTCCCGGGTCCTTGTGCGGCCCGTCCCGTCTGCTGACCCTCTGTCGTGCGGTGGATTCCCCCGACCGCACGCACGAAGGGAACGCGATGCGCGCAGTAGTGAAGTACGGGGCACTGACCGCCCTCGGCTCCCTGGTCCTGTCGGCCCTGGCCGTCGCCCCCGCCGACGGGGCGGACAGCCCGGTCCCCGGCGCTCCCGGAACGGCCACCCGTACCGGCCCTGCCAATAGCCACACCGCTGCCGCCCTCGACCCCGATTCCGCCGCCGAGGCCCGTGGCACCGCCCGTGCCGCCCACCGCGCCGCAGCCGCCGGTATCCGCTTCGGCCCCTGCCCCAAGGCCGAGATGCTGCCCGCCCCCGTCACCTGCGGCAGGGTCGAGGTCCCCCTCGACTACGCCCGGCCGGACGGCCGGAAGATCCGTCTCACCGTGAGCCGTGTCCGCGCGAGCGGCAAGGCCGCCACGCGGCAGGGCGCGCTGGTCTTCAACCCCGGCGGCCCCGGCGCCTCCAGCATGTACTTCCCGATGGCCGCCGAACTGCCCGAGTGGAAGCGGATCGCCGCCGCGTACGACATCGTCGGCTACGCCCCGCGCGGAGTGGGCCGCTCCGCCCCGCTCTCCTGCGAGAACCCGGCGGACTTCAGCAAGGCCCCGACCCAGTCCCCGGTGCACCCCTCCGAGTCGTACAAACGGGAGCGGATCGCCGAGGCCAAGGCGTACGCACGGGGCTGCGCCGAGCACGCCGGGGCCGCCCTGCCCCACTTCACCTCGCTCAACAACGCCCGCGACCTCGACGTACTGCGCGCGGCCCTCGGCGAGAAGCGGCTGACCTTCATGGGCGCCTCGTACGGCACCTACTTCGGCGCCCTCTACGCGACGCTGTTCCCCTCGCATGTGCGCCGGATGGTCTTCGACTCGGCGGTCGATCCGGACCCGCGGCAGATCTGGTACGGCAACAACCTCACGCAGTCGGTCGCGTTCGAGCGCCGCTGGCTGGACTTCCGTAACTGGATCGCCAAGCACGACAGGACGTACCACCTGGGCACCACCCCCGAGGAGGTGCAGCACAGTTACGAGAAGGTGCGCGCCGGAGTCGCCATGGAGCCGGCGGGCGGGAAGGTGGGCCCGGGACAGTTGCAGGCGGCGATGCTGGGGGCCGGGTACTACGACGACTACTGGGCGATGCGCGCCACGGCACTGTCCGAATACCTCAAGGGCAATCCGGCGCCGCTGGCCGCGCAGGCCTCCCTCAGGCCGGTGGCCGCCGCCGACAGCGAGAACGGCAACGCCGTCTACACGGCGGTCGAGTGCAATGACGCGCCCTGGCCGACCGACTGGCGGATCTGGGACCGCGACAACACTGAACTGGCGCGCCACGCACCGTTCGAGACCTGGGACAACGTCTGGATGAACCTGCCGTGCGCCTACTGGCCCGCGCCCCGGCAGCAGCCCCTCGACGTCCGCACCTGGCCGGGCGAGCTGCCCCCGACGCTGATCCTCGCCGCCGAGCGCGACGCGGCCACACCGTACGAGGGAGCGCTCGAACTCCAGCGACGCCTCGCCGGTTCCGCGCTGGTCACCGAGCGGGACGCCGGTACGCACGGGATCGCCGGCGGCGGCAACACCTGCGTCAACGCGTACATGGAGGACTATCTGCTCCGGGGCGAGACACCGCCGGCACGGCACGCGGAGTGCGCGCCGCACCGGGAGCCCAACCCGGTGTCGCTGGAGGAACGGCCGAGCAGCCGCAAGCTGCCGCCGATCGTCTGATCTCCCGGGCGGGACGGCCGTCCGCGACGGCACACACCGGACCGACCGGCGCGCGCGAGGCCCCGGGTCCCGCCCCGACCCGGGCCTACGCCAGTCCGGCGATCAGATCCGCGACCGACTTGCGGCGGCCCGTGTAGAACGGGACCTCCTCGCGGACATGCATCCGGGCCTCCGAGCCGCGCAGATGGCGCATCAGGTCGACGATCCGGTACAGCTCGTCGGCCTCGAAGGCCAGCACCCACTCGTAGTCGCCGAGCGAGAACGACGCCACCGTGTTGGCCCGTACGTCCGGGTAGCCGCGCGCCATCTTGCCGTGGTCCGCGAGCATCCTGCGGCGGTCCTCGTCGGGCAGCAGATACCAGTCGTACGAGCGTACGAAGGGGTAGACGCTCACATAGGCGCGGGGCGTCTCGTCGGCCAGGAAGGCCGGTACGTGCGACTTGTTGAACTCGGCGGGCCGGTGCAGCGCCATGTTCGACCAGACCGGCACCAGCGCCCGCCCGAGCCGGGTGCGGCGGAAGCGGTTGTACGCCTCCTGGAGCTCGTCCGAGGTCTCGGCGTGCCACCAGATCATGAGATCGGCGTCGGCGCGCAGCCCGGACACGTCGTACGTCCCGCGTACGGTGACGTCCTTGGCGCCGAGCTGGTCGAACAGTTCCTGGACCTCCTCCGCGTAGCCGGTCCTGTCCTCGGGCAGCACATCGCGCAGTTTGAAGACGGACCACAGCGTGTAGCGGATGACCTCGTTGAGGTCCTTGGCCTTCTTGCCCGCGTTGGGGGTCTTCTCCGGTGCAGCAGTCATACGTCTATTCTCCCGCGCCCCGGCCGGTGCCCCACGCCAGGGTCGAGGTGGCGGTGATCTCGTCGGCGGCGCGCCGGGCGCTCGCCACACAGGCCGGGATGCCGACGCCGTCGTACGCCGCGCCGCAGAGCCGCAGGCCGGGGAGCTTGGCGACCTCCTCGCGGATCCGCGCCACCCGGGTCTGATGTCCCACGGGGTACTGGGGCAGGCCGCCGATCCACCGCGTCACCTCGGTGGCCACGGGGCGCGCGGTGAGGCCGGTCGCCGCGCCGAGGTCGCGCAGGGACACCTCGACCAGATCGGCGTCGTCCTGGTGCACCTGCTCCTCCTCGCCGTACCGTCCGATCGAGGTACGGAGCAGGAAGAGGTCCGGCGCGGCGTCGGCGACCCAGCCCCACTTGCGGGTGGAGAAGGTGGACGCCTTGATGGTCCGGCCGTCGACGGGCGGTACGAGAAAGCCGCTGCCGTCCGGCAGCACGGCGGCGTCGGAGCGCCGGAAGGCCATGGTCACCAGCGCCATCGAGGCGTACTCGACCTCGGCGAGCCCGGCGGAGGCGGCCGGGGACTCCTCGGCGAGCAGCGCGGAGGCGGACCAGGCGGGGGTCGCCAGGATCACGCCGTCGGCGGTCAGCACACTGTCGGTGGTACGGATCCGCCAGCCGTCGGGGGTCCGGGAGAGCCCGTGGACGGGGGTCTCCATCAGGATCCGGCCGCCCCCGGCCCGTACGGCGTCGGCGACGGCGCCCGGCAGCCGGCCGACCCCGCCCTCGATGCCCGCGAAGACCGCACCGCCCGGCCGCTGGGCCGCGGCGGCCTTCGACTGGAGGTCACGGACGCTCTCCAGCAGCGAGTCATGGGTCCTCAGCGCCTCGAAGAGCTGGGGAACGGCCGCCTTCATGGAGATGCGGTACGCGTCGCCCGCGTACACCCCGCCGAGCAGCGGCTCCACCAGCCGGTCGACGACCTCCCTGCCGAGCCGCTCCGCGACATACGTGCCGACCGACACGTCGTCGCCGACCTCCGCGGGCGGCAGTTGGCCCTCCTGGGCGATCCGGGCGAGGCCCTCGTCGGAGAGCAGGCCCGCGAGCGCGGCGGGATCGCCGGGCACGCCCATCACATGGCCCTTGGGCATGGGGCGCAGCTCGCCGCGGGTCCAGACGGAGGCGTTGGCGTTGGCGGGCGGCTGGAGCCGGGCACCGAGCCCGACGGCCTCGGCCAGTTCGACGGCCTCGGGTCTGCGGGCGAGCATCGACTCGGCGCCGAGGTCGACGGGCGCGCCCTCGATCTCGCCCGCGTACAGCTTGCCGCCGAGCCTGCTCGTGGCCTCCACGAGCGTCACCTCGACCCCGGCGCCGAGCAGCCGGTGGGCTGCCGCGAGACCGGCGATTCCGCCCCCGATGACCACGACATGACCCGTATGTGTCTCCGCGTGCTGCGCGCTCGGCTCCATGCCCCCACTCTCTCAAACCCGTACCGAGGCCCGTAAACCCGGACCGGGTCCGGCGGGGTCCCGTACCGAGGTCCGTAACGAGTCCCGACCGTGACCCCTTCGGAACCGGAAACGGGCAACCCGCGCAGGGGCCTCGGACGTCGAACCGGCATCATCCGCTTTTCGCTCAGGGGGGCCGGTATGCGCAGGATGCCCGCGTTCGCGGCAGCACTACTCATGATCTCGCTCGCACTCGCCGGATGCGGTGCGGGCAGCGACGACAACGCCGGCTCTGACGCGGCCAAAGCGGTTCCGGCGCAGCAGGACGGGCAAGAGGGCGCGGCGGGCGCCGGGGCGGCGGACCGGGCGGCGCAGGCTCCGGGCAGCGAGGAGCAGCCGACGACTGCGCCCTCCCGGGCCGGGACGCATGTGATCCGCACCGCCGAACTCACCGTGCGTGTGAAGGACACCCAGAAGGCACTTACCGTCGCGCGCACGGCGGCCGAGGATGCCGGGGGCCTGGTGGAGAACGAGTCCACCGAGCGCACCGAGGACGCGTATGTGACCTCACGCATCGTCCTGCGGGTCCCGCAGGACGCGTACGACTCGGTCCTCGCCGAACTGGCCGGTACGGGAACGCTGTTGGCCCGCAAGGCGAACGCCGAGGACGTCACCGACCAGGTGGTCGACGTGAACAGCAGGATCGCCTCGCAGCGGGTGAGCGTCGAGCGGATACGGGAGTTGATGGACCGGGCCACCACGCTCGGCGATGTGGTGGCGCTGGAGGCGGAACTGAGCACCCGTCAGGCCGCGTTGGAGTCGCTGCTCGCCCAACAGGCGTCGCTCAAGGACCGTACGACGCTGGCCACGATCACCCTGGAGCTGTCCGAGGCCCCGGTGGTGAGGTCGGCCGGGAAGGAGGAGGACCCCGGCTTCCTGGACGCGCTGGCCGGCGGCTGGGGCGCGTTCACCGCGACCGTGCGGTGGATCGCCGTGGTCCTGGGCGCGGTGGCGCCGTTCGTGGGGGCGCTGGCCGTGCTGTACGGGCTGTGGCGGCTGGCGCGCCGACTGCTGCCGGTGACGGGGGCGCACGGCGGCCTGCCCGCGACGGGCCGACCGGCGGGTCCGGTGGCCGGCGGAGCCCCGGCAGTCCCGGCGGGTCCCCCGGTCCCGGCAGCTCCAGCCGGCCCTGCGGCTCCTATGGCTCCTGAGGGGCACAGGCCGGCCGGTCCCGCAGCACCGCCCGCAGGACCGCCTCCGCAGCGCGGGCCCGAGGACTGACCGACTGACCGCGCCGCGCCCGCTCGGCCCGCGTAGCGTTCCCCGAGGACACACGGCGAAAGGGACGCGCAATGGCGGCGGAGCGCATGGTGGTCATCGGCGGCGATGCGGCGGGGATGTCCGCCGCATCGCAGGCCCGCAGGATGCGAAGCCCGGAGGAGCTGGAGATCGTCGCCTTCGAACGCGGCCGGTTCACCTCGTACTCCGCGTGCGGCATCCCGTACTGGGTCGGCGGCGAGGTGACGGACCGCGACGAACTGATCGCCCGCACCCCCGAGGAGCACCGCGCCCGCGCCATCGATCTGCGCACCCGCACCGAGGTCACGGAGATCGATGTGCCCGGGCAGCGGGTGCTCGCACGGGATCTCACCGACGGTACGGAGAGCTGGACCGGCTTCGACAAACTGGTGGTCGCCACCGGCGCGCGCCCCGTGCGGCCCCCGCTGCCGGGCATCGACGCGCCGGGCGTGCACGGCGTACAGACCCTCGACGACGGCCAGGCGCTGTTGGACACCCTCGCCGGTACAAAGGGCCGGCGCGCGGTCGTCGTCGGCGCGGGCTATATCGGTGTGGAGATGGCCGAGGCGCTGCTGAAGCGCGGTTACGAGGTCACCGTCGTCCACAGCGACGAGCAGCCGATGGCCACGCTCGACCCGGACATGGGCCGGCTGGTCCACAAGGCGATGGACGGGCTGGGCATCACCACCGTGGGCGGCACACCCGTCACCAAGATCCTCAGCGGGCAGGACGGCCGGGTCCGGGCCGTGGCGACGGAGGACGCCGAGTACCCGGCGGATGTCGTGGTGCTCGGTATCGGTGTCCGGCCGGAGACCACGCTCGCCGAGGCCGCGGGGCTGCCGCTGGGGGCGTACGGCGGGCTGCTCACCGACCGGTCGATGCGGGTGCGCGGCCACGAGAACATCTGGGCGGGCGGTGACTGCGTCGAGGTCCTCGACCTGGTCTCCGGCGCGAACCGCCATCTCGCCCTGGGCACCCACGCCAACAAACACGGACAGATCATCGGCGGCAACGCGGGCGGCGGGTATGCCACGTTCCCCGGCGTGGTCGGTACGGCGGTGAGCAAGGTCTGCGACCTGGAGATCGCCCGTACGGGGCTGCGCGAGAAGGACGCCCGCCGGGCGGGGCTGCGGTTCGTCACCGCGACCATCGAGTCGACCAACAGCGCCGGTTACTACCCGGGGGCGGCCCTGATGACGGTGAAGATGCTCGCGGAGCGGCGTACGGGCCGGCTGCTGGGCGTCCAGATCGTGGGCCGTGAGGGCTCGGCCAAGCGCGTGGACATCGCGGCGGTGGCACTGACCGCGGGCATGACGGTGGAGCGGATGACCACCCTGGACCTCGGCTACGCCCCGCCGTTCTCCCCGGTCTGGGACCCGGTCCTGGTGGCCGCCCGCAAGGCGACCGCAGCGGTACGGGCCGCGGGTATGTAAGCGGGTATGTGAGGCGGGCACATACAGGCGGGTATGTGAGGCGGGCATATAGGGGACACGCACATGTGCCCGGACACCATGGGTGCCGGGCACATGGATGCGGACCCTGCTCAGCGAGCGGTGTGCGTATGGACGTACTCCGCGAGCCGGGTAAGCGCGTCCGGGTCCGTGCTGGGCAGCACCCCATGGCCCAGATTGAAGACATGCCCCTCCAGACCGGCCGCCGCGTCCAGCACCTCCTGGGCCTTCGTCTCCACCACCGCGGTAGGGGCGAAGAGCACGGCCGGGTCGAGATTGCCCTGGAGCGCCTTGCCGGGCCCGACCCGCCGGGCCGCCTCGTCGAGCGGTACGCGCCAGTCCGCGCCGACCACATCCGCGCCGGCCTCGCCCATCAGCCCGAGCAGCTCGCCCGTACCCACACCGAAGTGGATCCGCGGCACACCGTACGCGGCGACCGCGTCGAAGACCTTGGCCGAGGCCGGGAGCACGGAGCGCCGGTAGTCGGCCGGGGCCAGCGCGCCCACCCATGAGTCGAAGAGCTGCACCGCGCTCGCGCCGGCCTCGATCTGCACCTTGAGGAAGGCCGCGGTGATGTCCGCGAGCCGGTCCAGCAGCTCGGCCCAGAGCACCGGATCGCCGTACATCATGGCCTTGGTGTGCTCGTGGTTGCGGGACGGGCCGCCCTCGACGAGATAGCTCGCGAGGGTGAAGGGCGCCCCGGCGAACCCGATGAGCGGGGTGGCGCCCAGTTCACCGGTCAGCATGCCGATCGCCTCGGTGACATACGAGACGTCGTCGGGCGTGAGGTCGCGCAGCCGCGCGAGATCGCCCCGGCCGCGGATCGGGTCGGCGACGACCGGGCCGACGCCCGGCTTGATGTCGAGGTCGAGCCCGATGGCCTTGAGCGGCACGACGATGTCGCTGAAGTAGATCGCCGCGTCGACCTTGTGGCGCCGTACGGGCTGGAGGGTGATCTCGGTGACCAGCTCGGGCCGCATACAGGACTCCAGCATCGGAATCCCCTCGCGGACCTTGAGGTATTCCGGCAGCGAGCGGCCCGCCTGCCGCATGAACCAGACCGGCGTGTGCGGGACCGGTTCACGCCTGCACGCCTTCAGAAAGGCCGATTCGTACGTCTTCGTCTGCTGGCCCCGGGGCCGGTCAATGGCGCTCACGCCCAGAATCTTCGCACGTACCGGCAAGCCGCCGCCCCGGCCCGGGTGTCCCTCCCTGCGCGAGGCGCGCGTTCCGCCTACTCTTCCCCGCATGGCCGCGGCTCAGGGACAGTTTTCCGATCATTCCAACGGCACCGAGGGAACGGACGGCACGGAGGGGGGCTCCGTCCCTTCCGCGTTCCGTACGGCGGTCGAAGCACTGCGGTCGGCCCGGCCGCGTCCCGGGATCGAGATCGAGCCGACTCCGCCGCCCAAGCGGCTCGCACCGTATGCCCACGCCCTGGAGGCGACCGTGGTCGACGGCGACGACGATCTCGCGGACGGCCGGCTGATCCTGCTGCACGACCCGGCCGGGCACGAGGCCTGGCACGGTACGTTCCGGCTGGTGACGCTCGTACGGGCGGAACTGGAGCCGGAGATGGCCACCGACCCGCTGCTGCCCGAGGTGTGCTGGTCCTGGCTGACCGGCGCCCTGGAGGCGCGCGGGCTGTCGTACGACGAGGCGAGCGGCACCGTCACCCGGGCGGGCTCGTACTACTTCGGCGGTCTGGCCGAGCGCAGGCCGGCCACCCAGATCGAGATCCGGGCGTCCTGGACCCCGCGCGAGGCCCGGGGCGGGGCGCCCGACGCCGCGGCGCATCTCGCGGCCTGGTGCGATCTGCTCGGCCAGGTCGCGGGGCTGCCGCCGACCGCCGCCGGACCGGTCCAGGGAGCGGCGGAGACGGGCTCGGGCGCGGGTGTGGTCTCCCTGCCCCAGCGGCGCGGCCCGCAGGTCTCCTGACAGCCCCTCACCCCCCGTACACCACCGCCCGGCGGGTCCCGCACGCCCGCCGTCTCCCCGGGACACCCACAAACGCCCTCCACGCGCGTCGACGCGACGGGGCGGGTCATAGGATGATCGATCACCCGTCCGAATTGCCCGAATTGTTACTCACCAAATCGTGATCATTCCCTAAAGGCGGGCGGTATTGCTGCCGAAGAGGTCAATGACCCTTCAAACACGGTTCGCCCCGGCTTCATCCCCCAGAGCCGGCTCCGTCCCGCACCTTCCCAGGAGGCCTGGTGTCCGTTCTCCTCGAGCAGCCCGCAAGCCTGGTCGCCTACCGCCCGAACAAGCCGACGGCCATGGTCGTCGTGGCCGACCCACGCGTCCGCTCCACCGTCACCCGCCACCTGTGGGCCCTTGGAGTACGTGACGTCATCGAGGCGTCGTCCATCGCGGAGGCACGCCCCCGCGTCGGCAACCCGCGCGACATCTGCGTTGCCGACGTCCACCTGCCCGACGGTTCCGGGCTGACCCTGCTGTCCGAGACCCGGGCGGCCGGCTGGCCCAACGGCCTCGCCCTCTCCGCCGCCGATGACATCGGCGCGGTGCGCAACGCCCTCGCGGGCGGCGTCAAGGGCTATGTCGTGACCGGTACACGTACGAACATCGGCCACCCCACCCGCCCCGGCGCCGTCCCCCATA
>NZ_LATD01000303.1 GCF_000981895.1 Streptomyces odonnellii
CCCCGAGACCCAGCCCTCCGAGACCGGCCCCTCCCGAGAATCCCCCGTCCCGCCGTCGCTCCCGCCGGACCTGGGATCATCGGGGCCATGAGTGACACGGACGCCACCGCCGCGGGCGCGCGAACCGTCGAGCGTGCCCTGCACACCGCGCTCTCCGCGCCGGACGGAGAGCGCAGCCGGGGCATCGACTCCGGCGCCTCCCTGCTCGCCGCCGACCCCGCGGCCGACGCCGAACTGCGTCTGCGCGGCGTGGGGTTCGTACGGCTGGCGTGGGAGCGCGGCTGGCAGCCCGCCGATCTCGTACGGCTGGTCCGCCGTGACCTGGACGCCCCGCATGTGCGGCTGCTCGCCGAGCTGATAACCGCCGAGGTACGGCGGTACGAGCGGCTGCCACCCCGTTGGACCGCACAACTGGCGGACCTCGCGGAGTCCGCCGGTCCCGACGACGAGGGCGGCTCGCGGTCCCACAGGACCGACCGCTTCTCGTACGCCACCGCCGTACTGGAGCTGTACGCGCGGCTCATCCGGCTGCCCGCGATCGAGCCGGTGGGTCCGGTGCCCGGTACGCCCGTCCATCTGCCTCCCACCGAGGGCGAGCCGCGCATGCTCACCCGGATCCGGGCGCTGCTCGCCAAGGCCGAGGCGACCGGCTATCCGCAGGAGGCGGAGGCCCTCACCGCCAAGGCGCAGGAACTGATGGCCCGGCACAGCATCGACGAGGCGCTGCTCGCCGACCGTACCCACCGCGGCGACGTGCCGGGCGCCTGCCGGATCGGGGTGGACGCCCCGTACGAGACCGCGAAGGCGATCCTGCTCGACGCCGTCGCCTCCGCCAACCGCTGTCGCGCCGTCTGGAACAGCGCGTACGGCTTCTCGACGGTCGTCGGCTTCGAACCCGATCTGGAGGCCGTCGAACTGCTCCACACCTCGCTGCTGCTCCAGGGGACGTCCGCGATGACCCGTGCCGAGGCCGCCCAGCGTGCGGGCGGCCGCAAGCGGACGAAGACGTTCCGCCAGTCGTTCCTGATGGCGTACGCCCACCGCATCGGCGAGCGGCTGGCGGAGGCCACGGAGCGTACGACCCGGGAGGCGAGCGCGAGCGCGAGCGGCGAAGGGGAGCGGGACGGGGCGGGCGGCGGGCTGCTGCCCGTGCTCGCGGCGCGGGACGTGGCGGTGGCCGACCGTACGGACCGGATGTTCCCGGAGACGGTGGCGACCCGCGTCCGCGGAGTGACGGACGCGGAGGGCTGGCACCACGGGACCTCGGCGGCGGACGCGGCGCGCGTGCCGGACTGACGGCCGGCCCCGGCGCCACCCCCAGACACCATCCCCAGGCGCCGCCCGCACGTGCCGTCCCCACGCGCGGCCCCCACGTGCCGTCCTCGGCCACTGCCCACCGCCGCTGCCCACGGCCGCCGGGCGGTTCGGCTCAGGGCCGGCCCGTACGGCGGACGAGGACCCGGCGCCCCGGCGCTACGACGTCGGCACAGCCGTGGGCATATCCGTCGGCAGGCCCTCGGGGAACACCCCGGTCTCGGTCTTCGCCAGCGTGTCCTTCGTGCCCTTGCCCCACGAAATCACCAGCGTCTTGCCGTCGTTGGACTCGATCGACCCCATGGTGCGGTCGGTGTTCCCGTCGGCGCAGGTGAGGGAGAGCATCGGCTCGCCCATGTCCTCCACCGAGCCCTGGCACACATGGTTGTCGGCGACGAGCGCGACCTTCCCAGCCCTGACGGACAGCGCGACCGCCTTGCCGTCGGTCAGCCCGGCCCAGGTGCCCTCGACACCGCCGCTCGCGTCCCCGCCGGAACCGGAACCGGAGCCGGAATTCGAATCGGAGCCCGAACTGGAGCCCGAGCCGGACGCCGCCGCACTCGGTGTGCCCGAACTGCTGCTGTCCTTCCGCGAGTCGCCGTCCCCGCTGTCCCCGCCGCAGCCCGTGAGCGCGAAGGCGAGTGCGGCGACGAGGCCGGCCGTGGCGGCGCTGGTTCGTACGAGTTTCTGCACGTTCAAGTCCCCCTTGTCGGGTACCGGATACCGGACCGCGCCAAGCTACCAGGAGCCCTTGCGTGCCCTATATCGACTACAAGAGCACGGATCTGTCGCGGAATTCATCTCCGGCCGCGGGCGGATTCGGAGCCTCCGCGCGACGAGGGTGACGGCCCGGCAACAGCGCGCGTCGGCGCGGGCGGTCGAGAACGCCCGGGAAATGGCGCGCCGCCGTACGGCCCGGCGGCGCGCTGAACCCCTTGGGCCCCTCCTGAGCAGGTCAGGCGGGGCCCCAGTGTGTTGAACCGGTCTCATACCGGTCTCAAACCCATAGACCATGGCCGGAATTGGGATCCGAATGGGTATGAAACGCGTCTCTTCCTAGAGCACGAGGGATTCGCTCCGGACGACCGCCTCGGTGCGGCGTCTGTAATCAAAGGACCACCCCGCGTGCACGTGCATTTGCTCATGCATCAGCACATGAAACACAGCTATGATCCGAGACAGTTGACTACTGCACCTTGAAACTCGGGGAGCGACCTGTGCACCACGTGTACAACGGCATAACGGCCACAGAGCTTCACGGAGTCGTCTGGCAGAAGAGCATGCACAGCAACTCACAGGGGTCCTGTGTGGAGTTCGCGAAGCTGCCGGGCGGGGAAGTGGCGGTACGTAACTCACGCTTCCCCGACGGTCCCGCTCTGGTTTACACGCCCGCCGAAATAGAGGCACTGCTACTGGGTGTCAAGGACGGGGAGTTCGATCACTTGGCGACGGGCGCCTGAGCGCCTGCCGGAACGTTCCGGCAGGCGCCACGCCCGGTAACCGGCGTCGCCGCAGAGGCGTGTCCCGGGTCCTGAAGCCCGTACCGCCGCCGTCTCAACAGTTAGATTTCAGCCACTCGCCTGAGTGACCCCGCTCGAAGCGGTCGGTCCCGGTCGACTTCAGTCGGTCCGCAACTGGAACAGCGCCCAGACGACCTTGCCGTGCAGCGACCCCGCCAGTGGATGCCAGCCCCAGGTGTCGCTGAACGACTCCACCAGGAACAGTCCCCGGCCCGACTCCGCCGCGCCGTCCTCCCCGGCCTCGCGCGCCGTCGGCCCCGAGTGACTGGGGTCCCGTACCGCGCACACGAGCCGTGACGTCCACCGCATCAGGTGCAGGCGTACGGGCGGGTCCTGCGGCTCCCGCGGCGTGTCCGCGGGCAGGGCGTGGCGCAGTGCGTTGGTGACCAGCTCGGAGACGACCAGGGCGACATCGTCGAACCGGTCGTCCAGCTCCCAGCGGCTGAGCGTCGTCCGGGTGAACTGCCGGGCCCCGCGCACCGCTTCATAGCGGGCCGGCAGCGCACACGACGCGGACCCCGCGGCGCCCGCGGGATCGATCGGGGGAAGCCCCTGCCTTAACGGCTCGAGCATGGTCGATCCATTCATCCCCATGCGAGGCACTCCCGGGATTCGCGGCCGTAGCGATACTGCGGTGGTCCAGAGTCACATCACGTCAATCACGAACGAGCACGCAGGTGCGCGAGGACCATGGTTCCCAATGCGTAGGGCAGATGCAAGGGCAGATGCACGTGCACGCGCCGGACTTGACCACGACCGTACCGGTTCTGGCAGATTTCTCCTCGTGACCAGTTTTGGTCGCTACGCAAAGGCTTCTTATTTCCGTAATCGAATGAGTACGGGCTGAAGCGTTTTGATGGCAGAATCCGGCACTTGGGGTCCGGGGGTGCTCCAGGCAGAACAACATGCGATGGGGAGGGTTGGAGACGTGACCGCAGCCGAATCGGGCGGTTCCGTGGTGCGGCGCATCCTGCTTGGCTCACAGCTGAGGCGGCTGCGCGAGACGCGCGGCATCACACGTGAAGCCGCCGGCTACTCGATCCGCGCTTCCGAGTCCAAGATCAGCCGTATGGAGTTGGGACGGGTGAGCTTCAAGGCCAGAGACATCGAGGACCTGCTGACCCTCTACGGTGTCGCTGACGAGGGCGAACGCTCCGCCCTCCTCGGCCTCGCCAGAGAGGCGAATGTCGCGGGTTGGTGGCACAGCTTCGGTGATGTGCTGCCCGGTTGGTTCCAGACGTACATCGGCCTGGAGGGCGCCGCCTCACTGATCCGTATCTACGAGGTGCAGTTCGTGCACGGTCTGCTGCAGACCGAGGCGTACGCGCACGCCGTCGTGACCCGCGGCCAGCCGGACGCGCCGCGCGGTGAGGTCGACCGCCGGGTGGCCCTCAGGCTCGAGCGGCAGAAGGTTCTGGTTTCCGAGCGGGCACCGCGCTTCCACGCCATTCTCGACGAGGCCGCGCTGCGCCGTCCGTACGGCGACCGCTCGGTGATGCAGGGCCAGTTGAAACATCTCATCGAGATCTCCGAGCAGCCGAACATCACACTCCAGGTGATGCCGTTCAGCTTCGGCGGGCACGCGGGCGAGAGCGGCGCCTTCACCATGCTGAGCTTTCCGGAGTCGGACCTTTCCGACGTCGTTTTCCTGGAACAGCTCACCAGCGCGCTTTATCTCGACAAGGGCGAGGAGGTCGCTCAGTACGAACGGGTGATGAGGCGACTACAGGTCGACAGCCCGGGGCCCGAGGAGAGCCGGGATGTCCTCCGCGAGCTGCTCCAAGTGATCTGAGACATCAGTACGATGACCTCACATCAGGAGTTTGCACCTGCAGTAAGGGATCGCATGTCCTACTTCACCGATCTGGCCCACCAGTACATCGACGGCGAGTGGCGGACCGGCAGCGGCTCGTGGGACATCATCGACTTCAACCCGTACAACGGGGAGAAGCTCGCGGCCATCACGATCGCCACCGTCGCCGAGGTCGACGAGGCCTACCGCGCCGCCGAACGCGCCCAGCGCGACTGGGCCGCGACCAATCCGTACGCCCGCAGGCTGGTCTTCGAGCGGGTGCTCAGACTGGTCGAGGAGCGCAAGGGCGACATCGTCGAGGCGATCATCGACGAACTGGGCGGTACGCGCGTCAAGGCGGAGTACGAGGTGCGCAGCGCGCAGGAGTTCCTCCGCGAGGCCATTCAGCTCGCCCTGCGCCCGGAGGGCCGGATACTGCCGTCCCCGGTCGACGGCCGGGAGAACCGGGTCTACCGGCTGCCGGTGGGGGTCATCGGGGTGATCAGCCCCTTCAACTACCCCTTCCTGGTGACGATCAAGTCGGTGGCGCCGGCGCTGGCGCTCGGCAACGCCGTGGTGATCAAGCCCAATCAGAACGCGCCGGTGGTCGGCGGCGGGCTCATAGCCAAGCTGTTCGAGGACGCGGAGCTGCCCGCCGGACTGCTCAATGTGCTGGTGACGGACATCGCCGAGGTCGGTGACGCGCTGATCGAGCACCCCGTCCCGAAGGTGATCTCCTTCGCGGGCTCCGACCGGGTCGGCCGCCATGTGGGTGCCGTGGCGGGCAGCAACTTCAAGCGGGCCATTCTCGAACTGAGCGGCAACAGCGCGCTGGTGGTCCTGGACGATCTCGACGAGGCGGGGCTCGACTACGCGGTGGACGCGGCCGTCGCCAGCCGGTTCATCTACCAGGGGCAGGTCTGTATGGCCGCCAACCGCATCCTGGTGGACAGCAGCATCGAGCGGGAGTTCACCGAGAAGTTCGTCGCGAAGGTGACCGCGCTCAGGACCGGCGACCCGCGCGACCCGGACACCCAGATCGGCCCGGTCATCAACACCTTCCAGGCGGACGCGCTGACGGCCCTGGTGGACCAGGCGCTCGCGGAGGGCGCCACGGCGCTGGTACGGGGGCGGACGCGCGGCAATCTCGTGGAGCCGACGGTGCTGTCGGGGCTGGCCGAGGACTCCCCGCTGATGCAGCAGGAGATATTCGGACCCGTGGTGGTGCTGTTGCCGTTCGACGGGGAGGAAGAGGCGGTACGGCTCGCCAACAACACCCCGTACGGACTGAGCGGGGCTGTGCACACCTCGAACGTCGAGCGCGGCGTGGCCTTCGCCAAGCGGATCGTCACAGGCATGATGCACGTCAACGACTCGACGGTGCAGGACGAGCCGATGGTGGCGTTCGGCGGGGAGAAGTTCTCGGGTCTCGGCAGGCTCAACGGGGACTCCACGGTCGAGGCGTTCACCACGCAGAAGTGGATCTCTGTGCAGCACGGCCGTACGGAATTCCCGCTCTGAATTCACGCTCCGGTTCCCGTTCCCGCTCCGGCGGGCCGGTGGCGGGCCGGGCCCCGCGCGGGCACCGGCCACGGTGCCTGGCCTGCGGGGCCATAACCTGGAGCCATGTCAGCGATCCGTTTGCTCGTGCTCTTCGCGGTCCGTCAGCACGGCCGGGCCCATGGCTATCAGGTGCGCAACGACCTGGAGTACTGGGGCGCCCACGAGTGGTCCACCGCCAAGCCCGGTTCGATCTACCACGCGCTCAAGCAGATGGCGAAGCAGGGCCTGCTGCTGGCGCACGAGGTGGCGCCGAGCACGGCGGGCGGGCCGCCGCGGACCGAGTACGAGATCACGGACGCGGGCCGCGAGGAGTACTTCCGGCTGCTGCGTGAATCGCTCATTACATACGACCAGAAGATGGACGTACTGTCCGCCGGGCTTGGCTCCATCGTCGACCTGCCGCGTGCCGAGGTCGTCGAGCTGCTCAAGGAGCGAGTTGCCGGGATGGAGGCCTGGCGGTCCGCCGTGACTGAGCACTACGTACCCGAGGACGGCCCGGCCCAGCTCGGGCACATCGGCGAGATCATGAACCTCTGGGTGCACTCGGCGGACTCCGGTGCCGAGTGGACGCGCGGGCTGATCAAGCGCATCGAGGGCGGCGCCTACACCTTCGCGGGCGAGGGTGAACCGTGGGTGGGTGTGCTCGGCGAGGGCGAGGAGAACCCTTACGCGACGGGGATTCCCGACGAGGGCGACACCCACTAATCAAGTTTGACCAATCCAAGGGCGGGGGCTACTCTTCGTCAGCCGGTAGTCAAGTTTGATTACTGCTAAGGGGTGCGGAAATGGCAGGAAGCGGGGAGGCGAGGACGTGACCGAAGTGACCGACGTGACCGAAGTGACCGACGCGATCGTTGCGGCCGGCGTGCACAAGCGGTACGGGGAGAAGCGGGCCCTGGACGGGTTCGATCTGACGGTGGCCCGCGGCACGGTCCATGGTCTGCTCGGCCCGAACGGCGCGGGCAAGACCACCGCCGTAAGGGTGTTGACCACGCTGCTGCGCCCCGACGAGGGGCAGGTACGGGTGGCGGGCCTGGACGTACGGACGGAGGGCCGCGGAGTACGGCGCAGGATCGGGCTGCTGGGCCAGCACGCGGCGCTCGACGAGGACCTGAGCGGCCGGCAGAACCTGGAGATGTTCGGACGGCTCCACCACCTCGGCGCCCGGCGCGCGGGGGAGCGGGCCGACGCCCTGCTGGAACGGTTCGGCCTTCTGGACACCGGCCGCAAGCCCGTCAAGCAGTACAGCGGCGGCATGCGGCGCAGGCTCGATCTGGCGGCGTCCCTGATCACCGGCCCGGCGGTGCTCTTCCTGGACGAGCCGACGACCGGGCTCGATCCGCGCGGCCGGGCGGAGGTGTGGAGCGCGGTGCGCTCACTGGTCGGTGGCGGTACGACCGTACTGCTGACCACGCAGTATCTGGAGGAGGCCGACCAACTGGCCGACCGCATCTCGGTCGTGGACGGCGGCCGGGTCATCGCCGGGGGCACCGCGGACGAACTCAAGGCCAGGACCGGAGGCGACCGGATCGATGTCGTCCTGCGCGACGCGGACCGGCTCGCGGACGGCGCGCGGATCCTGGCGCGTACGGCGGGCACGTACGCGGTCCGTACGGATGTGGACCGTCGGCTGATCAGCGCGCCCGTGACCGACCGGATGGCGGCGCTGACGGAGACCGTGCGGGCTCTGCACGCGGACGGGATCGAGGCGGAGGACATAGTGCTGCGGCGGCCCACGCTGGACGAGGTCTTCCTCCGGCTGACGGGCGGGGACAGCGACCGGGGCGATGACCACCAGCAGGAGAAACAGCGGGAAGGGCGGCAGGAGAAGCAGCGGGAAGGGCGGCAGGAGAAGCAGCGGGAACAGGAGGTACGGGCATGACGGCCCTGCACGCCCCGGCACCCGTGCCCTCCGAAACCGCCGGCAGCCGGCTCGGCTGGGCCCTCGCCGACTCCTGGACCATGACCCGCCGCGAACTCGCCCGTTGGGCACGGCAGCCCGTTCAGGTCGTCGTCGGGCTCGTCTTCCCGGTGATGCTCCTGCTGATGTTCGGCTATCTGGTCGGCGGCGGCCGGGGGATCCAGGGGGAGTACGTCGAGTTCCTCGTCCCCGGCATGCTCGCGCTGACCATGGCGTTCGGACTTGAGTCCACGATGCTCGCCGTCACGCAGGACCTCAACAAGGCCGTGGTGGACCGGTTCCGGTCGATGCCCATGGCGCCGTCCGCGGTCCTGGTGGGCCGGAGCGTCGCCGACATGCTCCAGTCCGTGCTCGGCCTGTGCGTGCTGCTCGGCGTCGGAAGCGCGCTCGGCTGGCGCTGGCACGATGGGAGCGCGTCCTTCCTCGCGGCCGTCGGGCTGCTGCTCCTGTTCCGGTTCGCGATGCTCTGGCTCGGCATCCAGCTCGCGATGGTGGCGGGCCGCCCCGAGATGGTGCAGGCGGTGCAGATCCTGGTCTGGCCGATCGGTTTCCTCTCCAACGCGTTCGCGACACCCGAGTCCATGCCCGGCTGGCTGGGCGCGGTCGTGGAGTGGAACCCGATGTCGGCCACGGCCACCGCCGTACGCGACCTCTTCGGCAACCCGGCCGCGGCGGGCGGCTCCTGGGCCGCGGAGCACGCCGGGCTGCTGGCGGTTCTCTGGCCGGTGGCCCTGCTGGCGGTGTTCTTCCCGCTGGCGGTGCGGAGATTCGCCCGGCTCAGCCGCTGAGGAGCCGTACGTACGCATGGGGGCGGTGGGCCGCGCGACACGGCCCGCCGCCCGCCACGCCTCCGTACAGCCTCCGTACGACCCTCGTGCGACCTCCGTGCGCTCAGTGGTGGAAGGCCGTCGCCAGTGACTTGTCCCGCGCCGGCGGATGCGGCTGGGCGCGGAGCGCGGGGAGGAGCTGCCGCAGATCGTCCATCAGCAGCGCGGCGAGATCGGCGGAGAAGCCGTTGCGGCAGACGATCCGCAGCACGCACAGATCCTGCCGGTTGGCCGGGAAGGCGTACGCGGGCACGAGCCAGCCGTACTGGCGCAGCCGGGCCGAGACGTCGAAGACATCGAAGTTCTCGTTGCCGGGCGCGGTGGTGAAGGCGAAGACGGGCAGTTGGTCGCCCCGGGTGAGCAGCCGGAAGTCGCCCAGGCCCTCGATCTCCCCGGCCAGTTTGGTGGCGATGTCCCGTGCCGTCTGCTGGACCGCGCGGTAGCCGTCATGGCCCAGCCGCAGGAACGTGTAGTACTGCGCGACGACTTGGGCGCCGGGACGCGAGAAGTTCAGGGCGAAGGTGGGCATGTCGCCGCCCAGGTAGTTCACGCGGAAGACCAGCTCCTCGGGCAGTTCGTCGGGGGAGCGCCACAGCGCCCATCCGACGCCCGGGTACACGAGCCCGTACTTGTGCCCGGAGGTGTTGATGGAGGAGACGCGCGGCAGCCGGAAGTCCCAGACCAGATCCTCGTCGAGGAACGGCGCGATCATGCCCCCCGACGCCCCGTCGACATGGACGGGGATGTCGAGACCCGTACGTTCCTGGAGGGCGTCCAGCGCCGCGCACACCTCGCCGACCGGTTCGTACGAGCCGTCGAAGGTGGAGCCCAGTACGGCCACCACCCCGATGGTGTTCTCGTCGCAGAGATCGGCGGCGGCCCGCGGGTCGAGATGGAAGCGCTCGCCCTCCATGGGCACCTGGCGCGGTTCGACCTCCCAGAAATTGCAGAACTTGTCCCAGCAGATCTGCACGTTGACGCCCATCACGAGATTGGGCCGGGCGGTCGCCGGGTAGCGGCCCGCGTTGCGCTTGGTCCAGCGGCGCTTGAGCGCGATTCCGGCGAGCATGCACGCCTCGCTGGACCCGGTCGTCGAACAGCCGACGGCCGCCGCCGGGTCCGGCGCGTTCCAGAGGTCGGCGAGCATCGCCACACAGCGCCGCTCCAGTTCGGCCGTGCGCGGGTACTCGTCCTTGTCGATCATGTTCTTGTCCCGGCACTCCGACAGCAGCGTCGTGGCCTGCGGCTCCATCCAGGTGGAGACGAACGTGGCGAGATTGAGCCGCGAATTGCCGTCCAGCATCAGCTCGTCATGGACGAGCTGGTACGCGACGGCGGGCGGGGTCGGCCCGTCGGGCAGCCGGTGGACGGGCGGGGCCGAGGTCATTCCGCTGATCGGGTCGGCCTCCCCGTAGAAGGGGTTGATCGACAGCCGCTGCCGTTCGGCACGCTCGGCCTCGGGCATGCCGGTCATGTCCGCGCCTCGGTGGAGTGGCATCGGCGGTTCTCCTCGGGGGCGTCGGCGCGGCCGGATCTGTTCGGGACGGGCTTTGGACCGGCTTGGGACGGGCATTTTCCGGTCAGCTTTCTTCATTTATGCCCGAAATGGTGGTCTGGCGCATCCGTGCCGCATGTCCACGCGGCCGGGTGGAACCTGGAGGAGCAGGCGGGCGTTGATAGCTTGTGCGCGGCCGACCACGCCGAATTGACGATCGACCGACTATCGACACAACACAGGAGTCCGGAACCCGTGACCCCCCTTGCGCTCGGACCAAGCTGGCTGGACCCGGACTATCTGATCGGGACCTTCGGACTCATCGGTGTCCTGGTCATCGTGTTCGCCGAGTCCGGCCTTCTGATCGGGTTCTTCCTGCCCGGCGACTCGCTGCTCTTCACCACCGGCCTGCTGGTGACGGCCGGCACGCTCGACCACCCGCTCTGGCTCGTCTGTCTCCTGGTGGTGCTCGCGGCGATCATCGGCGACCAGGTCGGCTATCTCTTCGGCCGCAAGGTCGGCCCCGCGCTCTTCAAGCGCCCGGACTCCAGGCTCTTCAAGCAGGAGAACGTCGAGAAGGCGCACGAGTTCTTCGAGAAATACGGCCCCAAGTCCCTGGTGCTGGCCCGCTTCGTGCCCGTCGTACGGACCTTCACGCCGATCATCGCCGGTGTGAGCCGGATGAACTACCGCTCGTTCATCGTCTTCAACATCCTCGGCGGCACGCTCTGGGGCGCGGGGGTCACCCTGCTGGGCGCGGCGCTCGGCAAGATCGAGTTCGTTCACAAGAACATCGAGATGATCCTGATCCTGATCGTGCTGATCTCGGTGCTGCCGATCGTGATCGAGTTCCTGCGGGCCCGCTCCAAGTCCAAGAAGGCCGCGCTCACGGCCGGTGAGGACTCCGGTACGGCGCAGCCGGACGGCCCGGGCGCCGGCGGGCAGCGCGGCCGGCACGCCAAGCGCTGAGCGAGGCGTACGGTCCGGAGGCCCGGAAGCCGTCTCCACCGGACAGGACAGGACGTTCAGGACGCTGTCTAGAAGCCGCGCGTCCGCTTGGCCGCGCGGCGGCTCGATGCCCGGCCCGCCCCCGGCACCGTGAGGAACAGCCGGGAGATCTCGCCCCCGAGATTCACCCCGATCGCGATCGCCAGGGCCAGCGCCGCGGCCTTGGACAGCGAGGCCAGCCCGCGGTCCGGATTGTTCTGCGCGATGCCCAGCAGCCCGAAGTAGGTCGCCGAGCCGGGCAGCAGCGGGCCGATCGCCGCCGTGACATAGGGCAGCGCCGAGGCGAACTGGTAGCGCGAGAAGAGCTGGCCGAACAGCCCCACCAGACCGGCCGCCACCGCCGTCGCGGCCACCGGCGAGATCCCGCCCGTATCGTGCATCGCCGCGTAGACGACCCAGGCGATCCCGCCGTTGAGGGACACCATCAGCACCGTGGAACGTTCCTGCTGGAGCAGGATCGCGAAGGTGAAGCTCAGCACCACGGCCGCGAGTATCTGCACCACCGGACGCTCCGCGGTGTGCGGCGCGGCGTCCGGGTTGAGCTGCGCGTCGAGCTGTACCCCCAGATAGAGCACGGTCAGCACACCGATGATGATCGCGATGAAGAAGTACATGACCTCCAGCAGCCGCGCCGACGCGGTGATGTAGTAGCCGGTCAGCCCGTCCTGCACCCCCGCGACCAGGGCGCGCCCCGGCAGCAGCGCGAACAGACCGCCGGTGATCACCGCCGAGGGCCGTACCTCCCACTGCGCCGCCGAGCCCACCAGTGTCAGCGCCACCCCCATCGCTGCGGGCGGCATCGCGGCCACCACGAACTGGTAGAACTCCGGCAGCCCCCGCCCCGCGCACAGCCAGGCCAGCCGGTCCCCGAGCATCGCGCCGAACGCCGCCGCCACGAACACCAGGAACCCGCCGCCGACCAGCACCGAGGCCGAGCCCGCCAGCACCCCGCTCGCCACCGTCAGCACCCACCCGGGGTACGGATGCCGGTTGCGCCGGATCTCCGCCAGCCGCCGGTAGGCCTCCTCCAGCGTGACGTCCGTGTTCGCGGTGGTGATGTCGTCGATGAGCGTGAAGACGGCGGAGAGCCGGGTGTAGTCGGTGCCCCGCCGCCGTACCGTCCTGCTGGCCGTCACCGGGTCCTCCACCAGCGACGGCTGATGGGAGATCGACAGCAGGGTGAAGGTGACGTTCGGCTCGCAGCGGTCCAGGCCGTACGCGCGGCTCACCGCGAACATCGCGGCCTCGACATCCTCCGCGCCCTCGCCGCCCGCCAGCAGCAGTTCACCGATACGGAGCGTCAGGTCCAGCACCCGGGGCACCGCGGGCCCGTTGTCGTCGTGCCGCTGCACCGGCTCCGGTACGGGCCGTTCGCCGGCCGGCATCCGCAGCAGGGTGCGCATCCGGTCCTGCCAGGGAGCCCCCTTGGCCCACGCCTCGGGCAGCACGAACCCCGATCCGGGACGGTCGGCGCCGGTCAGCGTCAGCCGCTCCATCCCGTGCGGCGGGGTGAAGGCACTGTGCGCCTCGTCCGACTGGGGCTTGCGCTCCTCGGGGCCGTCCGGCTCGGCCGCCACTGTCCTCGCCGTCACGCCCTCATGCCCCCGCTCCCTGTCGTCCTTGTGGCGCACGCCCCTGCGCCCGTGCTCGTCCGTACTCGGCCGTGTGTTCCGCAGTCCCGCGTCTGCCCAGTATGAGCACGGACATGAGAGGCCACACCCGCGTCCGCGGACCCGGGAGCCCGGTACCCCCGCACACGGACGGGCGGCGCACCTCACGAAGAGGTGCGCCGCCCGTCGTCCGCCCCGGCCGTCCGGCCGGTCATCCGCAGGAGTGCGCGGTCAGGGGTGCGCGGTCAGTGCGCGCCGCCCTGCGCCTCAAGTCGCTTGTACGAGGCCTCGATCTCGGCCTCCGCCTCGGCACGCCCCACCCACTCGGCGCCCTCGACGGACTTGCCGGGCTCCAGGTCCTTGTAGACCTCGAAGAAGTGCTGGATCTCCAGCCGGTCGAACTCCGAGACATGGTGGATGTCACGCAGGTGCTCCACCCGGGGGTCCGAGGCCGGGACGCACAGCAGCTTGTCGTCGCCGCCCGCCTCGTCCGTCATCCGGAACATGCCGATGGCGCGGCACTTGATGAGGCAACCCGGGAAGGTCGGTTCGTCCAGGATGACCAGCGCGTCCAGTGGGTCGCCGTCCTCCCCGAGGGTGTTCTCGACGAAGCCGTAGTCGGCCGGGTAGCTGGTCGAGGTGAAGAGACGCCGGTCGAGGCGGATCCGGCCGGTCTCGTGGTCCACCTCGTACTTGTTCCGCGAACCCTTAGGGATCTCGATGGTGACGTCGAACTCCACGGGTGGCTCCTCCATGATCAACACATCTGTCCGGTCATACTGCTGAGTGCTGCGTCTTCGCGGAGGAGGGCCCCCGGACCGGCGGCCTGAGGGGCCGCCGCTGGGCCGGGGTGCCATGCTCGTGGCAAGGCGCAGTGATTAAGTGTCCCCCACGCAGCTGTGTGATCGCGAAAGGGGCTGGTCGGCCGTGCTTGAGCCGAAAGTGTGGCAGCTCACGGCGGGTTCCGCCGTTGTCGGCCTGGCCCTCGCGGCCGTCGCCGTGGCCACGGCCGGCCCCTGGGAATCCGGTCAGCGCAGGTCCGAGCGGGCATGGGCGGCGACGCAGAGCCGCACGGGTGGCGCACATCACGGAACGACCGCCCCCCGTACGCCCGCACCCGC
>NZ_LATD01000304.1 GCF_000981895.1 Streptomyces odonnellii
CGCCGTCCCCGCCACCCCCGTCGCCGAGCAGCAGGCCGCCGACCAGCAGCACCGCGACGACCGGAATCGCGTACGACGCCTCCACCGACGGAAAGAGCACACTGCGCAGGGACAGGGTCCGCAGCCTGGTCCGCCGGGCCCGCTCGACCGCTTCCTGGCAGACCTCGATCCGGCGCCGCTGGAGGCCGAACGCCTCGACCGTACGGGCACCGGACGCGGTCGCGGAAAGGACCTCCGCCATCATCGAGTTGGCCTCGCCCTCCGCCAGATACGCGGCGGGCGCGCGGCGCAGATACCACCGGGTGGCGAACCAGATGCCGAGCAGACCGAGCACCCCGCAGCCGCCGAGCAGCGGATCGAGGACGAAGACCGCGCCGAGGATGAACAGCGCCTGTACGGCGGCGATGAACACATCGGGCCCGGCATCGCGCAGGGCGGTGCTGACGGCGGAGACATCGGTGGTGCCGCGCGCCGCGAGATCGCCCGTACCGGCGCGCTCGACGACCGAGGCGGGCAGCGCGAGCGCGCGGTCGACGAGCTGTTCACGGATACGGGCGGAGGTGCGCTCGCCGAAGCGGTGGCCGACGAGACGGGCGTACCGGGCGAGCACGAGCTGCGCCAGGGAGCAGAGCAGGATGACGAGCGCGTACCGGTCCACGGTGGCGACCCCGCCGCCCGCCCGGACCGTGTTGATGACACTGCCGAGCAGCCAGGGCCCGACGAGTCCGGCCGCGGCGGCGAGGGCGTTGAGCGCGATGGCGGCGGCGAAGGCGCGCCCGTCCCGCCGGATGAGACGCGCCGCCGCGCGCCGCACCTGGGGCGGCTCGGCGACGGGAAGGTGCGCCTTCTTGACGGCCGTCAACGGACCGGCTCCTTCTCGTGCGGGTACGGTCCGTCGTCCGCGCCCCGGGACACCAGCGCCCGGTAGCCGGGCTGTGCGTGCAGCAGTTCATGGTGAGTACCGGTGGCCGCGGTGCGGCCGTCGACCAGGTAGTACACGGTGTCCGCGTGTTCGAGGAGCAGCGGCGAGGTGCTGGTGACGAGGGTCGTACGGCCGGTACGGGCCGCCCGCAGCCGGGCGGCGAGCGCGGCCTCGGTGTGGGCGTCGACCGCCGAGGTGGGTTCGACGGCGAGCAGCACCTCGGGGTCGGCGAGCAGGGCCCGCATCAGCCGTACGCGCTGGCGCTGGCCGCCGGAGAGATTGCGGCCCTGCGCGTCGATCCGGGAGTCGAGACCGTCCGGCAGACCGAGGACGATGTCCCGCGCGACGGCCGCGTGGACGGCGGCGTCGATGGACTCCTCGTCCGGGCCGCCGCGGCCGGCGACGATGTCGCGGAGTGTCCCGGCGAAGAGATCGGCCTCGTTGTCCGCGACGAGGATCCGCTCGCGTACCCGCGAGAGGGGGATCTCGTCGAGCCGTATCCCTCCCCAGGTCGCGTTCGAGGCGGTGAAGCGGCCCAGACGGTCGACCACGTCAGAGGCGTCCGAGGGGCGCGAACCGACCAGCGCGGTCAGCGACTTGGGTGCCACCTCGACCCCGGAGGCCGGATCGCGCAGCGGGGACGGCGAGCTGGGCGCCTCTCGCAGAGCTTCCCCCGGCACCGGCACCGCATCCGGCACCGACCCCGCCCGGGTCCCCGACTCCCCTTCGCCGGGCGCGACTTCGGGTTCCAGGTCCAGGAACCGTACGACCCGCCGCGCACTCACCAGCCCGCGGCTCAGGTCGTACCCGCCCTCGACGAAGAACGACACGGGTACGACCAGCACGGCGACATACCCGTACACCGCCGCCAACTCGCCGACGCTGATGCTGCCTTGGGCGGCCAGCCGGGCCGCCAGCCAGGTGACGGCGGCGAGGAACAGCGCGGGAAGGCCGAGTCCGAGCGCGTCGATCCAGCTCGTCACCGCCCCGACGCGGTAGCCCTCGTCCCGCACCCGCGCCGAATCGCGCCGGTAGCGGGCGGCGTACGCGTCCTTGCCGCCGAGCCCGCTCAGCACGCGCAGCCCGCCGACGATGTCGACGAACCGCCCGGCCAACGCGCCCTGCCGCTCCCGGTATGCGGTCTCGGCGTGCTGCAACCGCCCCAGCAGCGGCCCCACCAGCAGCGCGAGCAGCGGCACTCCGAGCAGCACGACCACGGCGAGGACCGGTGAGACGGACAGCAGCAGCACGGCGACGACAAGACAGGCCAGCACGCCGCCGACCCCGGGGCCGGTCATGGTCAGCGTCCGGCTCATCATGGTGACGTCGGACATGCCGATCGTGACGACCTCACCAGCGGTGACCCGTCGGGGCAGCGTGGCACCGAGCCTGACGGCCTGTCGGACGACGACCCGTACCGTACGGAAGGTGGCGTCCATCCGGACCCGGGTCATGGTGCGGTGGCGCATGATGCCGAGCCAGGCGTTGAACACACCGGCTCCGAGCAGCGCCGCCGTCCAGCCGACGAGCGCGCCGCTGTCGCCCGGTACGAGCCCGTCGTCGATCGCGCGCGACAGCAGATACGGGGGCAGGGTCAGCCCGATCATCCACACGCTGCCGTACGTTGCGCCGACGGCTACCCGACCCCCCTGACTGGTCGCCAGCCACCAGAGGTACCGTCCTGCACTACGGCGATCCGGAACCCCCGGATCCATGTACGAGTCACCCATTCCCCGCACCCTAACGACCCGGGGCCCCCGGGCACCAACAACCCCAAAGAGGGAGCCTTGCTGAATTTCCGTCAGAAGCCAGATAGGGAGCAGATCGGCATGGACGCCGAGCCTTGGTGTGATGATAAGATCCACGAGCTTGCCAAGCGGTGGTAAACCCGCTATGGCATAAAGGGAAAGTCAGCGCATCGGCCCAGAAATCCGCCACCCCGGGGAGAACTATGCCATCAGCCGGGCCTTTCAAGGCAGTCCGGCGGGCGAGTATGCGCGGCCGATCCCGTATGCCCGAGACCGCGAGTGCACTCGAACACTCCGTCCCGGCATTCAGTATCCGGTGCCCCAGTCGCCCGAAGAGAGCCTTATGACGCAATACTTCCAGGATCCAGCGCTTTGGGGTCTGATCGCCGCTGGAACCCCTGTCGCAGCTACCGCGATCATTCGCGGCAGAAAGTCGAATGCAGAGCTCAGGAAGGAAAAACAGGAACTCAAGGCGCATTACGCCAATCTGGAAGAGCACTATTCCGAGGCCGTCGAAGAGGCCAAGGACCGCGCGGAAGAGGCGACCAAGACCGCCCTGAAGTCCGCGATGCGTACGCTCCAGGGTCTGGCGAGCGAGCAGCAGCTCGCGATCACCAAGCTGCAGGACAAGTACGGAGAGCTCCAGATTCTCCAGGACCTCCTCGACATCGACCACATGAATTCGCAGTTCGCCCGGCGTGCGCAGTCCATCGCCGTGCTCTGCGACGGATGGCTGGGCCGTCAGCGCGCCTCGGCGTCGCTCTATGACGTGGTCCGCAGCGCGAAGGGCCGTATCCGCCACTTCACGCGCGTCGAGATCCGGGCCCAGAGCAATTTCGCCATCGTCAGCCGCGCCGTCGAACCGGTCGCGCTCACGCTCGCCGAACTGCTGGACAACGCCACCAGTTACTCGGCGCCCGAGACGATGATCGAAATCAATATCCGGCCCGTGCCCAAGGGCGTCTGCATCATCGTCGACGACGCCGGCGTGGGCATGAACGAGGAAGAGAAGGCCAGGGCCGCCAAGCTCCTGTCGAGCGAACGCGCTCCCGGTGTCTCCGGACTGGGCAACCCGCCGCAGTTCGGATTCACGGTGATCGGTGTGCTCGCCGCCCGCTACGGCTTCACGGTCTCGGTCGATTCGACGTCTCCGTACGGTGGCGTGCGCGCGGTCGTGCTCCTTCCCGAAGAGCTCCTCACGTCCATGCCCGCGCCCGCGCCCGAGACCGAGGAGAAACCCGCTATGGCCGCGTCCTCCCCGATGCCTCCAGAAGAGACCCCGGCGGCGCCCGCGACCACATTCGGCGGACTTCCGAAGCGCCGTCGCCGCGGCGCGATATCCATCGTTCCGGCCGCCGAGACCGCGGAGGCCCCGGCTCGCTCCAGCGAGCAGGCCGCGTCCGTCATGGGCGCGTTCCAGCGGGGAACGCAGTCGGGCCGCCGTTCCACCAACGCAAGCAGCGAAGGGCCTGAGACTCAGTGAATTACGATCTGTCATGGATGCTTGACAGTGCCCTGGAAGTGCCCGAGGCGCGCCACGCGATCCTTGTCTCCGCGGACGGCCTGCTCATGGCCCGCTCGAACGATGTCGGCAAGGACCACGCCGACACCATCGCCGCCGCGATGAGCGGGATGCAGTCGCTGAGCCGTACGGTCGCCGACTTCTGCGGCAGGCCGGCGGGCGACCGGCCCCAGTGGCGTCAGACGCTGGTGGAGTTCGATCACGGCTTCGTCTTTCTCATCTCCGCCGGCGAAGGTGCCTATCTCGCGGTCTCGGCGTCGCCCGACGTGGACATGGCGGAGATCACCTTCCGGATGATGCAGCTCGTAGGCCAGCTCGGTAAATCCCTGACCAGTCCCCCTCGCGAGATTGCTGATACGAAGGCATGACAACTCCGGATGAGCCCGAGCTGGAACGAGAAACCGCACCCTTAGTGCGACCGTATGTCATCACCAACGGCCGCAGCCTGGTCGATGACCACGAGTTCTCTCTGATCACGCTGGTCACGGCGGCCGTAGACGGCCCCAGAACGGGACATCTCGATCCTGAGAAGCTCCGTCTTCTGGATCTGTGCGCCGGCGGCTATCTCTCGGTGGCCGAGATAGCCGGGCACACCAATCTGCCCGTGGGTGTCGTCAAAATCCTGCTGTCCGATCTCACGGAGGAGGGGTTCCTTATGACGCGGGCCCCCGTGCCTCCCGCGAAGCTTGTCGAGCGGCACATACTCGAGGAGGTGCTGAATGGCCTTCAAGCCCGTTTTGGATAACGACGTCTATCTGCGCAATTCGGTGCAGACAGCGGCGAAGATCCTAGTCGTAGGGCACTTCGCCGTCGGCAAGACAACGTTCATCGGAACGATGTCGGAAATTCCGCCGCTGCGCACCGAAGAGGTCATGACGCAGGCCGGCGAGGGAGTGGATGATCTTCGGGGCACCCCCGGCAAGACCACCACGACCGTAGCCATGGACTTCGGCCGTCTCACCCTCAGTGAGAGACTCGTCCTCTATCTCTTCGGTACACCGGGACAGCAGCGCTTCGTCCAGGTGTGGGAAGACATGTCCCGGGGTGCTCTCGGGGCATTGGTATTGGTGGACCCGCAGCGTCTCGAAGAGTCCTTCGCCGTGATGGACCTGGTCGAGCACTACGGAATCCCCTACGCCATCGCCGTCAACCGCTTCGAAGGCACACCGAGCCACACGGACGAAGAGATACGAGAGGCGCTCGACTTGCTCCCCGAGACTCCGCTCGTCAATTGTGACGCACGCGACCAGCGTTCGTCAGCGAATTCACTCATCGTCCTCATCCGTTATCTCCAGTCGCGCCTCAGCTAGGAGTTCGCCATGCAGTCCCACTCGGAAAACCAGGCGCCACCACCGGGCTGCCCTGCCCACAAGAGCGGCAAGAGCACGCCTCTGCACGGGCCCGAATTCGCCGCCGATCCGCAGGCGTTCTACGAGTATCTGCGGCAGCACGGTCCCGCCGCACCGGTCGAACTGGCTCCGGGTGTGGAGGCCTCGCTCGTCACTGACTACGCGGCGGCCCTGCATGTCCTCCAGAACCCCGACACCTTCGCGCGCGACTCGCGCCGCTGGCGTGCCCTCAACGAGGGCGAGGTGCCGGCGGACAGCCCGATCCTGCCGATGATGGCGTACCGTCCGAACTGCCTGTTCTCCGACGGTGCCGACCATCTGAGGCTCCGTCAGGCGGTCACGGAGTCGCTGTCCAAGATAGACACGCACCGGCTGAGCCGGCACACCGACCGTGTCTCCGCGTATCTCATCGACCAGTTCAGTGGCCGCGGCAAGGCCGATCTGGTCAGTGACTACGCGCAGTTGGTGCCTCTGCTGGTCTTCAACGACCTCTTCGGCTGCCCCGCCGAGATCGGTGACCGGCTGGTCTTCGGCATCTCCAGTCTCTTCGACGGAGTGGACGCGGAGAAGGCGAACGAGGTCCTCACCGAGGCCCTGTTCGAGCTGGTCGCGCTGAAGCGCGCCAAGCCGGGCGAAGATGTCACCTCCTGGCTGATGCAGCATCAGGCGCGGCTGACCGACGAGGAGATGATCCATCAGCTCGTCACCCTCATCGGGGCGGGCACCGAACCCACGCAGAACATCATCGCCAGCGCGCTGCGGCTGCTGCTGTCCGACGACAAGTACGCGGGGGGACAGCACGCGGCCGGTCTGCTGGTCGAGGACGCCATCAACGATGTGCTGTGGAACAGCCCGCCGATAGCCAACTACGCCGTGCACTACCCCATGTACGACGTGGACCTGTCGGGGAGCAAGCTGGACGCCGGCGATCCCGTGGTCATCAGCTTCGCCGCGGCCAACACCGATCCGAGCCTGTCCGTGAGCCGTCAGACGCTCAGCAAGCGGGCACATCTCGCGTGGGGCGCGGGTCCGCACGCCTGCCCGGCCAAGGACCCCGCCCTGCTGATCTCCGTCCTGGCGATCGAGAAGCTTCTCAACAGCCTGCCGGACATCGAGCTGGGCGTGCCCGCGGACAGTCTGTCCTGGCGTCCGGGCCCGATCCACCGCGCGCTCAACGCCCTGCCGGCCCGGTTCACTCCGGTACGCAGGGAGAAGCGTGCGTCGGCGCCCCAGCCGACCGCGTCGCGCACCCTCGGGAACGCCCCCGCCCAGCCTCAGCAGCCGGCCGGGAAGGGTAGCTTCTGGAGCGGGTTCCTGTCCTGGTGGAAGGTGTGACATGCCCAACAATACGGGACGATTTACCCTCGCATGAATGTTCAACCATAGGGGTAGACAGGGTTGGCGAATCTGATGTGATCTCTTGAAAGAAGGAGTCGCTGTGGAGCCATCCCTGGCCACCTCATCCGTTGACCGGCGCTCTGTGGTTTCGCTTTTCTCCCGCCTGCGTACATCGGGCGGACAATCAAATCCATTGCCTTACTACAAAGAGCTGAGGGCAATGGGGAATATCATGCCGGCGCCGTGGGGCGGGCACCTGGTGACCTCGTACAAGCTGTGTGACCAGGTGCTGAGGGGCAGGGCCTGGCAGGTGCCCGGCAACGAGTGGCGTACGCAGCAGAAGGACGCCGCACGCTGGAGTGCACCTGCTTCGCTCCAGATGGGGAGGACGATGCCCATGCTCAACCCGCCGCATCACACCCGGATGCGGCGGTCGGTGGGCAACATGTTCGACCGCAAGTCCCTCGACGCCATGCGGAGTTCGATCGACCGAATAACCGAGCGGCTCCTCGACCGGGTCAGGGAGGAGTTGCTCGACGGCGAGCCGGATTTCATGGAGCTGGTCTGCGAAGAATTGCCGGTGATAACCATCGGCGAATGGCTCGGACTGCCGGCCGCGGATTATCCGCTACTGCGTGCGCTGACCCACGACCAGGTATTCACCCAGGAATTGTTCCCCTCTCCCAGTCAGCTCGCGCTGTCCGACGCCGCGACGCACCGGCTGCGGGAGTACTTCAGCGAGCTGATACGGGAGCGCCGCAGGGCTCCCGGGGACGACAAGGTCTCCGTCTGGCTGCGGACCTGGGACGAGCTGGAGCCCGACGACCGGGACGCCGCCGACGCGGCCGTCCACTCGCTGGCCCTCTTCGTGGTCCTGGCCGCACTGGAGACCACCTCGCATCTGCTGGCCACCCTGGTGTGGCTGCTCCTGGAGCACCCCCGCCAGCTCGACTGGGTGCGTACTCACCCCGAGCACATGCCGGGAGCGATCGAGGAGACCCTGCGCTACGACCCGCCGATCCATATGATCAGCCGGATCGCCGTGGAGGACACCACGCTGGCGGACATGCCCATTCAGCAGGGCGAGATGGTGCAGCTCATGGTCGGTGCCGCGCACCACGACCCGGACCAGCACACGGATCCCGATATCTTCGACATCCGGCGCAAGGCCACGCACCTCAGCTTCGGCGGTGGCATCCACTACTGTCTCGGGGCCCCGCTGGCCCGCCTCGAGGCGACATCGCTGCTGACCACGCTGCTCAGGCGGATGCCGAAGCTGCGTCTCGCGGACGGACCGTCCTACGCGCCCCGGGTGGCCTTCCGGCGTCTCAAGTCGTTCCGCGTGACGGCCTCCTGAAGGTTTCCGTGACTGCCCGTCAGTGAACTGACGACTCGTCAGCGCGACGCACACCCCCCATCGGCTGCCCCGGCACGAGATCCAAGGAACACCATGATGGAAGACTTCAAGGTCCTTCACGTCCTCCAGGAAGGGCCTGTCCTGAAGGTACGGCTCAACAGTCCGGAGACGGGAAACGCCGTCTCCGGACCGCTTTTGGACGAGCTCCTGGCCGTACTCGACAGCGTTCACGACGACCCCGGCATCCGGTTACTGATTCTCTCGGGTGCCGGGGACGACTTCTGTCTGGGCGGTGACCGCGCCGAGTTCCCGTCCCTGCTCGGCGCGCATCCCGGCGGCGCCGGCCTGCACTCCCTGGGCAACAAGGCCCGGCGGATGTGCGACGCCCTCGCGAGCGTCCACGCGGTGACCGTCGCCCGGCTGCACGGCGGCGTGATCGGGGCCGGGCTGGGGCTCGCGGTCTTCTGCGACCTGCGGGTCGGGGCGGACAACTGCCGTTTCAGGATGCCCGAGCTGGGTCTCGGGGTGCCCCCGGCCTGGGGAGGCGTGCTGCCTCGGCTGCTGCACGAGGCGGGAGCCGCGAAGGTACGTGAACTGCTGCTGACGGCCGAGAACTTCGACGCCGCCAGAGCAGCCGAGCTGTCCATCCTGCACAAGGTCGTCCCGGAGGAGGAGCTGGACAGCACCGTCGAGCGGTGGACCAGGCCGCTGCTCCGCAGATCGCCCGCGGCGCTGCGGACCACGAAGGCGATGCTGAACGCGTACGCGGGGGCCAACCGCCTCGCCGACGCCACCTTCTTCGACGCGGAACTGCTGACGTCGGCGGTGGCGGCCGCAGAGGCCGCACGGCAGCGGTAGACGGAGCGGGGCCGGACGCAGCGAACGGGGCCGGACGGAGCGGGGCCAGACGGAACCGAAAAGGGACCCTCTCCGGCAATTGGCATTTACAGCCGGAATATTCAGGGGGGCCTTTTCAGTCCGGAGTGCCCTCGAAATGCCCCCGCAGGAGTGACTGAATCACCGTCAGATTCCTTGCCTCCAGGGCGTCCAGAAGTGCCGAGTGTTCTGCCGCGTCGGCCAACAGATCGGCGCGGCGCACGGCCGGGGCGGTAACCAGGGGCCGTTGGGCACGGCGGAGCAAATCGTCCGCGAACATGACCAGTTGCGCGTTGCCGCACGGCGAAAGCAACGCTCGGTGGAAAGCGCGGTCGCACTCCGCGTACGCGGCGCGGTCCCCGGCCGCGGCGGCGGCGCTGGTCTCCTCCGCCAACGGACGTAGCTCCGTCCAGCGCTCCGCGGGTACGGTACGGGCCAGCCGCAGCATCACGGGTACCTCGATGAGCGCACGCACCTCGGTCAGCTCCGCCAGCTCCTGCGCGCTGCGCTCGGTGACCCGGAAGCCGCGGTTGGGGACGACCTCGACCGCGCCTTCGAGCGCGAGCTGCTGCATGGCCTCGCGTACGGGGGTGGCGGATACACCGAAGCGGTCGCCGAGGACGGGGGCGGAGTAGACCTCGCCGGGCGCCAGCTCGCCCCTGACCAGCGCGGACCGCAGGGCCGCGAGAATCTGCCCCCGCACGGAGTGCCGCTGGACGCCGCGTCCCGGGGCCGGGGCCGGGTCGGGCGCCGGGGGTACGGCTGGGGCG
>NZ_LATD01000305.1 GCF_000981895.1 Streptomyces odonnellii
CCTGGACGCGGCGCTGGGCCCGGGGGCCGGTGCGCGGTGGGGGGAGTTCCTGGGGCGGGCCAGGGACGCCTGGGACCGCTCGCGCCGGCCGCTGCTCGAAGAGCCGCTGTGGGAGGACTGGCAGGTGCTCGGGGGCGATCCGTATCCGGCGGTGCGGCAGCGGCGGCTGCTGCGCGGGGCGCGCCGGGCCGCCACGGTCGCGGAGATCGGTGTCTGGGAGCTGGCGGATCCCCGGCTGGCCGCGCTGTTGGACGGGTACGCCCTGTCGTACGGGCTCGATCCGCGCCACACCCCGGCGAGCGCTGCCCTGCTCCCGTATCTGGAGCAGACATTCGGAAGCTGGTATGTGCGGGGCGGGATGCGGGAGTTGGCCCGCGCGGTGTACGAACGGTGCCTGGCGCGGCGGGTGGAGTTCGTCTTCGGGGCGGAAGTGACGCGGATCGCCGAGAAGGACGGTGCGGCGACCGGCATCGAGCTGGCCGACGGCACGGTCGTGGCGGCCGACCGGGTCGTGGCGGGCATCGCGCCGGAGCGGCTGGTGGAGCGCGAGCTGCTGTGGGGGGACGGCGGGATACCGCCCCGGGAGCCGGGCGGCGGCGTGGTGCCCGGCCGGTTCACCGTGCTGCTGGCGCTGCGCGGCGCGCGGGACGCGGACGCCGTACACCGGACGGTGGTGCACTCCCCGGACGGCGGCGCGGAGGCGGCCGAGGTCTTCGCGGGCCGGACCGCGCGGCGGCCCACGGTCACGGTTCTGCGGCCGGACGACCCGGGGACGCGGCCCGACGAGGACCATGAGGCGGTCACGCTCACCGCGACGGTCGCCCCGCACGGCCCGGTCGACTGGGCGGGCGGAGCGCTGCGCGAGCGGTACGCGGATGTGCTGGTGGCCGCGGCGGAGGCCGCCGTGCCGGGGATCGCGGAGCGGCTGGTACGGCGCTGGATACGGACGCCCGCTGAGACGGCAGCGGAGACGGGCGCGGACGGCGGCTCGGTACCGGCACCCGCGCTGGCCGGGGCGGGCGGCCGGATGCTGCGCCCGGCGAACACCACAGGGCTGTCCGGGCTGTATCTGGCGGGCGGCTGGGCACATCCGGGCGGCGGGCCGGCCCATGCGGGGATGTCGGGGGCGCTGGTGGCCGGTCTGATCGTGGAGGGGCCGGACTTCCGGGGTTCGCAGTGAGGCGGGATTCGCAGTGACGCGAACGAGGCGGGGGGGGGGACCGCGGTGTGAGGCAGAGGCAAGGGCAGAGGCAGGGCCGACAGACCTGACAGGCCGTCAGTACCACTGCTCGTCAGCAGCACTGCCCCTCAGTAGCGGTACTGCTCACCGTAGTTGGGGTCGTAGCCCGGCTGGTGGGGCTGGTCCTCCGGCACCGGCGGGGCCTGCCCGGCCTCGCGCTGCTGCGGGACCCAGACGCCGCCCGGCGGGGTCTCCGCGGCGTACTGCTGGCCGCTGTACGGGTCGGTGTACTGCTGCTGGCCGCCGAAGCTGTCGTACGAGCCGTATTGCTGGCCGCCGTTGGCCGGGTCGGCGGCATACGGGTCGGAGTAGCCGGGGTACTGCTGCTGCCCCGTGTACGGATCGGCGTACTGCTGCTGCGCGTAGACGTCCTGGCCGGTGTAGGGGTCCTGGCTCGCATAGGTGTGCTCGCCGGAGTGGCCCGGCTGGTAGGCGTCCTGGCCCTGGCCCTGGTAGGCGTCGTGCCCCGGGTAACCGCCCTGTGCCGCGTAGTCGCCCTGGTCGGCCGGCTGCTGCTGGTAGCCGGGGTAGGCGTCGTAGCCGCCGCCCCAGCCGTTCGGGTCGGGCTGCTGCTGAGGCCGGCCCTGACCGTCCGGGTCGTGGGCGGTGGCGTCGTACCCGTTGTAGTCGTTGTAGACGCCGTACTGCCCGGTGTCGTCGGGCAGCGGCTCCGGCTCGTAGACCGCGGTGGTGTCCATGGCCGCGGCCACCGGCGCCGGCGGCTCCGGCGCTTCGGCCGCCTCCACCGGTTCGTACTCGAGATCCGTGACTTCCAGGGACGGGTCGCGGTCGGCGTCCGCCCGGCCGTTCTCCTTCCGGCGGCGGCTGCTGGCCCCCGGACTGCCGCCTATCGCCCAGCCGGTGGAGAAGCCACGGCGGAACGAGAGCGTCACATAGGTCTGGCCGACCGCGAACGCGACCGCGCCCAGGGCGATCACGAAGACGGAGGGCAGCAGGACACCGAGGACCACACCCATGAATCCGAAGAAGGCGAGCAGCCGCCATCGCAGTCGCGCCTTGTACTGGAGCAGCACCTCGCCCAGCAGCCACAGGGCCACGATGCCGAATGCGATGTAGAGGACCGTCCAGCCCATGCCCGCCCCTCTCCTTCGGCCACCCGCCCGGGACAGGGCGGGTACGACCGGTCACGACTGCTGGTGCAGTCCGAGATTCTCGTAGATTTCGAGCGTTGCGGTGGAGTTGTTGAGGGTGATGAAGTGCAAGCCGGGAACACCCTCGGAGAGCAGCCGCGCGCAGAACTCCGTTGCGAACTCGATGCCAATGGAGCGTACAGCGGCGGGATCGTCCTTGACGGAGAGGATCCGCTCTTTCAGTCCGGCCGGGAAGACCGCGGTGCTGAGCTTCGGCAGCCGCTCCAGCATTCCCACGCTGGTGACCGGCATGATCTCGGGAATGATCGGGGTCGCGCAACCGGCGGCACCGACCCGGTCACGAAGCCTCAGATATCCCTCCGCTTCGAAGAACATCTGAGTGATCGCGTAATCGGCACCGGCGTGGCACTTGTCCACGAAGTGTCGGATGTCGGTGTCCCAGTCGGGGGAGCGCGGATGCATCTCGGGGAAGGCGGCCACCCCGACGCAGAAGTCGCCGGACTCCTTGATGAGCCTGACCAGTTCGGCGGCATACCGCACACCTTGGGGGTGTTTGACCCACTCCCCCATGGGATCACCGGGCGGGTCGCCCCGTACGGCAAGGATGTTGCGGATCCCGGCATCGGCGTACTGGCCGACCATATTGCGCAGTTCGGCGACGGACTGGCCGACGGCCGTGAGATGCGCGACCGGGGTGAGCGTGGTGTCGGAGGCGATCCGTTCCGTGGCCCTGACCGTGCCGTCCCGGGTGGAGCCGCCCGCGCCGTAGGTCACCGAGACGAAGCTCGGCGCCACCGCTTCGACCCGGCGCAGCGCGTTCCAGAGATTCCGCTCGCCCTTCTCGGTCTTGGGCGCCCAGAACTCGAAAGAGAACGATGTCTTGCCGGTCGCGAGCAGATCACGCACGGTCAGTGCGTGATCCGATCTGGTCGAAGCGGTGCCGGAGGCCATACGGGCAGGTTATCGAGGGTGCAGCGGTCACCCAACCGGGCGGGGGTCATTTGCCCGGATTGAGGGGCGATTGTCGTCAGACCCGCTCCCGTACGCGCTTGGCCAGGGACGCCGTCGCCGCGGCCGGGTCGTCGGCCTCGGTGATGGCCCGTACGACCACGACGCGGCGGGCGCCCGCGTCCAGCACCTGGTCGAGATTGGCCGCGTCGATACCGCCGATCGCGAACCACGGCCGGTCCGTGCCCAGCGCCGCCGTATGCCGTACGAGCCCGAGCCCCGGCGCGTGACGGCCGGGCTTGGTCGGCGTGGGCCAGCACGGTCCCGTACAGAAGTAGTCCACACCGGGCTCGACGGCGGCGGCTTCCGCCTCGGCCTCGGCATGCGTGGAGCGGCCGATCAGCGGGGCGTCGCCGAGGATCGCGCGGGCGGCGGGGACGGGCAGATCGCCCTGTCCGAGATGGAGGACGTCGGAGCCGATGGCATGCGCCACATCAGCGCGGTCGTTGACGGCGAGCAGGGCGCCATGGCGGCGGCAGGCGTCCGCGAAGACCTGGAGGTGCTCCAACTCCTCGGCCGCCTCCATGCCCTTGTCCCTGAGCTGCACGATGTCCACACCGGACGCCAGCACGGCGTCGAGGAACTCCGGGAGGTCCCCCTGCCTCTTCCGGGCGTCCGTGCAGAGATACAGCCGGGCGTCGGAGAGCGGCGCGCGGGCCTCGGGCATGGGAATTCCCCCCGTCGGGTCGGCGGTGTGCGGAGGCGCCGGGACCGTGGGACGGCCGCCGGGGCGCCGCCGCACACCGCGAGTGATGATGGGTCGATCAGACGGCGAGCGCCTGGGCCCGGCGCTTCACCTCCGTACCGCGATTCTCCCCGAGGGCCTGCGCGGGCGTGCCGGGCAGGGTCGGGTCGGGGGTGAAGAGCCATTCGAGCATCTCTTCGTCGGTGAAGCCGTCGTCCCTCAGGAGCGTCAGGGTCCCGGCGAGACCCTTGACGACCTTGTTGCCGTCGACGAAGGCGGCAGGCACCTGGAGTGTCTTGTTCTCGCCCCGGCGTACGGCGATGAGCTGGCCTTCCTTCACCAGCTGCCGCACACGCGTCACCTCGACATCGAGCGCTTCCGCGATGTCGGGCAGGTGGAGCCAGGCGGGGACGAGAGCATCGATCTTTGCGTCAATCTCGGTCACACGACAAGCGTGCCATCCCGGACTGACAGACGCCACGAACCGGCTCCGGCCGGGGCAGCCCGCACGAACCGCCCCCGCGCCGGGCCGACGGCACAGACCGCCCCGGCACGACGGCCCGCGCGGCCCCGGACGGCTGCGTCTCAGAGCGCGGCCTTCCGCAGTGGTACGGACGGGTCGGCGGCGAGCGCCGGGTCCAGCCGGGTGCCCGCCTCGATCAGTTTGCGCCCCTGCGCCAGATCGCGGGGCCTGCCGACCGCGAGCAGCGCCACCAGCACCCCGTCCCGCAGCCACACCACCGACCAGGCGGCCTCCGCCGGACTGCCGCGCCACACCAGGGTGTCCGCCGCCGAGTGATGCCCCGCGTACTGGACGAACCGGCCGAACTGCTCCGACCAGAAGTACGGCACCGGGTCGTAGATCTGCTCGTTCTCGCCTACGGCCTGAGCGGCGACCGTACGCGGCCCTTGGAGCGCGTTGTCCCAGTGGTGGACGAGCAGCCGCTCGCCGTAGCGGGCTGAGGGGAAGGACGCGCAGTCGCCGACCGCGTACACATCGGGCAGCGAGGTCGCGAGCCGCTCGTCGGCGACGACCGCCCCGTCCGGGCCCAGCTCGATTCCGGAACCCGTCAGCCAGTCGGTCGTGGGCCGCGCGCCTATGCCCACCACCACGGCCTCGGCCGAGAGCCGCCGGCCGTCCGCGAGGACCACCGCGCCCGGCTCGACTGCGGCGACCCGGGCGCCCGTGAGCAGTTCGGCGCCGCTCTCCGCGTACCAGTCCGCCATCGGCGCCGCGACCTCGGCCGGCAGGGCGCCGGGCAGCGGCCGGTCCGCCGCCTCCACGACCGTCACGGCGCACCCGGCCGCGCGGGCCGCCGTGGTGAACTCCGCACCGATCCACCCCGCGCCGACGACCACGGTCCCGGCCCCCCGGTCCAGTACGGGCCGCAGCGCCTCGGCGTCGTCCAGGGTGCGCAGCAGATGGACACCGGGCATGCCCGCGGTGCCCGGCAGGGCGACCGGCTCGGCACCGGTGGCGATGACCAGCAGGTCGTACGGCACGGGCCCGGCCCCGGTGTCGACCTCCCGCGCGGCGGGGCGCAGTCCGGTCACCTCCACCCCGAGTCTCAGCTCGACGGCGAGCGCCGCGAAGTCGATGTCGTACGCCGGGCTGTCCGCCGTGCCCAGCAGCACCGCCTTGGAGAGCGGCGGCCGGTCGTACGGCGGGTGGCGCTCGGCGCCGATCAGGGTGACCGGCCCCGCGTACCCCTTCTCGCGCAGGGCCACGGCGGTCTGCACCCCCGCCATGCCCGCGCCGACGATGACGACGCCCGGCCGCGCCCGATCCGCCCGCCGCGCCGGGAGTTCCCGCTGCCTCTGCTGCTCGCTCACCCGATCACCATATGCAGCCGGTCAACCGCCGGGCGTACCCGGCCGGACCTCCCGGGCCCCCGGCGCGGCCTTACCGCGTGGCGGGCCGCGCGTTAGTCTGGCCGGTGACACTACCTCGCGGGAGTCCGGACGCACCGGACTGAGAGGGAGGCTGGAGCGGCCTCCGACCGTACGAACCTGATCCGGGTCATGCCGGCGAAGGGAGGGGCTGGACGCCCATGCAGTCACCCCATCCGTCATCCCATCCGCAGTCACCCCATCCGCAGTCATCTCACCGGGGAACGGGGAGCGGTTCCGACGTCCTGGTCATCGGCGGCGGAATCATCGGCCTGGTCACCGCCTGGCGGGCCGCGCAGCGCGGGCTGAGCACCGCCGTCGCCGACCCCTCTCCGGGCGGCGGCGCCGCGCGGGTCGCGGCGGGCATGCTCGCCGCCGTCACCGAACTCCACCATGGCGAACAGGTCCTGCTGCGGCTCAACATGGCCTCCGCGGAGCGCTATCCGGACTTCGTGGCCGAGCTGGAGGAGGCCGGCGGCCAGGAGACCGGCTACCGCGCCAGCGGCACGCTCGCCATCGCCCTCGACACCGACGACCGCGCCGAGCTGCGCGAACTGCACGACCTCCAGCGCCGCTCGGGGCTGGCCTCCGAGTGGCTCACGGGGCGCGAATGCCGGCGCCTCGAACCGATGCTCGCGCCGGGGGTGCGCGGGGGCCTGCGGGTGGACGGCGACCACCAGATCGATCCCCGCCGGCTGGCCGCGGCGCTGGTAACGGCGTGCGAGCGGGCCGGGGTGGTCTTCCACCGGACGTCGGCCCAACGGCTCTCGGTCGTACGGGACCGGGCCGCCGGCGCGGTACTGGCCGACGGGCGCGTGCTGGGCGCGGACCAGGTGGTGCTGGCCGCCGGCAGTCTGAGCGGGCGGCTGGACGGCGTACCGCACGAGATCCGGCCGCCGGTACGGCCCGTCAAGGGCCAGGTGCTGCGGCTGACCGTGCCACGGGCGTACGCACCGTTCCTGACCAGGTCGGTACGGGCGGTGGTGCGCGGCAGCCATGTCTATCTGGTGCCGCGCGAGAACGGCGAGCTGGTGATCGGCGCCACCAGCGAGGAGCAGGGCTGGGACACGACGGTGACCGCGGGCGGGGTGTACGAATTGCTGCGCGACGCGCATGAACTCGTCCCCGGCATCACCGAGCTGCCGCTCACCGAGACCCTCGCCGGGCTGCGCCCCGGCTCTCCGGACAACGCGCCGCTGCTGGGACCGACCGCGCTGCCGGGACTGCATCTCGCGACCGGCCACTACCGCAACGGGGTGCTGCTCACGCCGGTCACCGGCGATGTGCTGGCGGAGGCGCTGACCACCGGCGAACTCCCCGAACTGGCCCGGCCGTTCACCCCGCGCCGCTTCACCCCCGTACCGCAGGACCTCACCTCCGTACCACGGGAGCTGACCGTATGAGCATCTCCGTCCGTGTGTCCGTCTCCGTGAACGGCGAGGCGCGCGACCTCGCCATGGGCACCACACTCGACGTCCTGGTAGCCACGCTGACCCCCGCGCCCTCGGGTGTCGCGGCCGCCGTCAACGAGACGGTGGTGCCACGGGGCCGCTGGGCCGGGACGGTGCTCGGCGAGGGCGACCGGGTGGAAGTCCTCACCGCGGTCCAGGGGGGCTGAGCGGGGATGGCGGACGACCGGTTCACCATCGGCTCCACCGTGCTGGGATCCCGGCTGATCATGGGAACGGGCGGGGCGCCGAGCCTCGGCGTACTGGAACGGTGCCTGGCCGCCTCCGGCACCGAGCTCACCACCGTCGCGATGCGGCGCCTCGACCCCACGGTCCAGGGGTCCGTCCTGTCCGTGCTCGACTCGCTCGGGATCCGTGCCCTGCCCAACACGGCGGGGTGCTTCACGGCGGGTGAGGCGGTGCTCACGGCGCGGCTGGCGCGTGAGGCACTCGGTACGGACTGGATCAAGCTGGAGGTGGTCGCGGACGAGCGGACGCTGCTGCCGGATCCGGTCGAGCTGCTGGACGCGGCGGAGACGCTGGTCGACGACGGGTTCACGGTGCTGCCCTATACGAACGACGATCCCGTGCTCGCCGGAAAGCTGGAGGATGTGGGCTGCGCGGCGATCATGCCGCTGGGATCGCCGATCGGCTCCGGGCTCGGGATCCGCAACCCGCACAACTTCGAGCTGATCGTGGAGCGGGCGGGGGTGCCGGTGATCCTGGACGCGGGGGCGGGTACGGCGTCGGACGCGGCGCTCGCGATGGAGCTGGGGTGCGCGGCGGTGATGCTGGCGTCGGCGGTGACGCGGGCGCGGGAGCCGGTGCTGATGGCGGAGGCGATGCGGCACGGGGTGGAGGCGGGGCGCCTGGCGTACCGCGCGGGCCGGATCCCGCGCCGCCACTTCGCCCACGCGTCGTCCCCGGCGGAGGGCATGCCGGCGTGGGATCCGGAGCGACCGGCGTTCTCGTAGCCGGCACCCGGTGCCGGGCGTTCGCCCGGCACCGCCGGGCCCGCCGCCGGAGGCGTGACTCGTAGACTCAAGGGGTGGACACGACCCTTCACGATCCCATCGTCGGGCAGGTGCTCGACGGGCGTTACCGCGTGGACGCCCGTATCGCCGTCGGCGGCATGGCCACCGTCTACCGGGCCGTTGACACCCGTCTCGACCGGGTGCTCGCGCTCAAGGTCATGCATCCCGCCCTCGCCGCCGACGTCACGTTCGTGGAGCGGTTCATCCGGGAGGCCAAGTCCGTGGCGCGGCTGGCGCATCCCAATGTGGTCGCGGTGTTCGACCAGGGCGCGCAGGGGGCCTACGTCTATCTGGCGATGGAGTACGTCGCGGGGTGCACGCTCCGTGACGTACTGCGGGAGCGGGGTGCGCTCCAGCCACGGGCCGCGCTGGACATTCTGGAGCCCGTGCTCGCCGCGCTCGGGGCCGCGCACCGCGCCGGGTTCGTCCACCGGGACATGAAGCCGGAGAACGTGCTGATAGGGGACGACGGCCGGGTCAAGGTCGCCGACTTCGGGCTCGTACGGGCCGTGGGCGATGTCACCAACACGACCGGCACCGTCCTCGGCACCGTGTCGTATCTCGCGCCCGAGCAGATCGAGTACGGCACCTCCGACCCCCGGGTCGACGTGTACGCCTGCGGGGTCGTCCTCCACGAGATGCTGACCGGCGCCAAGCCGCACTCCGGGGACACCCCCGCGCAGGTGCTCTACCGGCATCTGAACGAGGACGTTCCCGCGCCGTCGGCCGCCGTTCCCGGGCTCGCCGTCGAGCTGGACGAGCTGGTCGCGGCGGCCACCGCCCGCAATCCGGACCTGCGCCCGCACGACGCGGTCGCGCTGCTCGCCAGGACCCGCGAGGCCCGCGCCCCGCTCAGTGACGCGCAGCTCGACGCAGTGCCGCCCGGGGCCAGGACCCAGGAGGAGGCCGGGGCGAACCACCGTACGGCCGTGATCCCGCGCCCCGCCGTGCACCGCACCAGCCGGCTGGAGATGCCTCCGCCGGGCCGCCCGGACCGGCCGGACCGGGCATGGTCGTGGCGCGCGCCGCGCCGGGGGATCGTCGCGGCCGTCGTCGCCGTACTGCTGGTGCTCGGGGTCGGGACCGGTGTCTGGTACATCAACTCCGGCCAGTTCACCCGCGTCCCCTCGCTCCTCGGCCAGACCGAGCAGGAGGCCAAGCGGCGCCTGGCCGACGCCGGGCTCGAAGCCAGGGTCACCAAGGACTTCAGCGAGACCTTCGACCGCGGCACCGTCATGCGCAGCGATCCCGCGCCCCTCGCCCGGATCCGTGGCGACGGCCCGGTGACCCTCGTCGTCTCGCGCGGCCCGGAGACCGTCCGGGTCCCGGATCTGACGGGCATGCCCCTCGCCCAGGCGCGGCGGGCGCTGACCAAGGCCGGACTGGCCGCCGGGGTGGTCAGCCGGGAGTTCGACGAACAGACCGCCCAGGGCTCCGTGCTGAGTTCGGCGCCGGAGGCCGGGACATCCGTACGCCCGGATTCCGGGGTCGCCCTCGTGGTGAGCAAGGGCAGCCCGGTCGACATGCCCGATGTCACCGGGGAGTCGGTGGACGACGCCACCGCCGAGCTGGAGGAGGCGGGCCTCAGGGTCAGGATCGCCGCCGTACGGGTGAACTCCCCCGAGGACGAGGGCTCGGTCGCCCGGCAGTCCGCCGCCGAGGGCTCACAGCTCGCCCGTGGCGACACCGTCACGCTGACGGTCTCGAAGGGCCCTCGGATGATCCCCGTACCGGATGTCGTCGGCGAGAAGACCGACAAGGCCAGGAGCGTGCTGGAGGCGGCCGGTTTCGTGGTCGAGGTCGACCGCGGCTTCCCGTTCCTGGACGACACCGTGGCCGAGCAGTCGGTCGACGCGGGTGACGAGGCGCCGGAGAACAGCACCATCACCATCACGACCAAGGGGCTCTAGCGGCCATGCGCAACCCTGTCGGCGGCCATGTCCCCGTGGCCGGCGGCCTCGCGACGACGGGTCTGGCGTACGCGCGCGACCTTGACGCCGAGACCGTCCAGGTCTTCGTCGCCAATCCGCGCGGCTGGGCGACGCCCACCGGGAATCCCGCGCAGGACGAACGGTTCCGCGCGGAGTGCGAGGCCGGCGGGATCTCGGCGTATGTGCACGCCCCGTATCTGATCAACTTCGGTTCGCACACCGCGGCGACCGCCGAGCATTCGGTGCTGTCCCTGCGGCACAGCCTGCGCAGGGGCCGGGCGATCGGTGCGCGGGGCGTCGTGGTGCACACGGGCTCGGCGACCGGCGGCCGTACCCGAGAGGTGGCGCTCGCGCAGGTACGGGAGCGGATGCTGCCGCTCCTCGACGAGCTGACGCATGACGACGACCCGTATCTGCTGCTGGAGTCGACGGCCGGACAGGGTTTCTCGCTCTGCTCGCGGACCTGGGACTTCGGCCCGTACTTCGAGGCGCTCGACTCCCATCCGAAACTGGGCATATGCCTGGACACCTGCCATGTGTTCGCGGCCGGTCACGATCTGGCGGGCCCGCACGGGATGCGGCAGACGCTGGATCTGCTGGTGGGTACGGTCGGCGAGGGCCGGATCAAGCTGATCCACGCCAATGACTCCAAGGACGTGGTCGGCGCGCACAAGGACCGGCATGTGAACATCGGGGCCGGGTGGATCGGCGAGGAGCCCTTCCGCGAGCTGTTCTCGCATCCGGCGACCGAGAACGTACCGCTGGTGATCGAGACGCCCGGCGGCAAGGAGGGTCAGGCGGCGGACATCAGGCTGCTGAAGAAACTGCGCGACGGCTGACCGCGCCCGTCCGGGCCGGCGGCCGGTGCCGTGCCGGCGGCCGGTGCCGTGCCGGGAGGCGCGCTACAGCTCCGGGCCGTCCCCCGGCAGTTCCTGGTACGAGTAGCGCTGTTCGGCCCAGGGGTCGCCGACGTTGTGATAGCCGCGCTCCTCCCAGAAGCCCCGGCGGTCGGCGGTCATGTACTCGACGCCCCGGACCCACTTGGGCCCCTTCCAGGCGTACAGATGCGGTACGACCAGCCGCACCGGAAAACCGTGCTCGGCGGTGAGCAGCTCGCCGTCCTTGTGGGTGGCGAAGATCGTACGGTCCGAGGCGAAGTCCGCGAGCCGCAGATTCGAACTGAAGCCGTACTCGGCCCAGACCATCACATGCGTGACGGCGGGCCCCGGCGGTGCCAGGTCCAGCAGCGTACGGGCCGGGACCCCGCCCCATTCGGCGCCCACCATGCTGAACTTCGTCACACAGTGCAGATCGGCGACGACGGTGGAGAACGGCAGCGCCGAGAACTCCTCGTGGGTCCAGCAGTGCTTGTCGCCGTCCGCGGTGGCGCCGAAGACCCGGAGTTCCCAGCGGTCCGGTCTGAACTTCGGTACGGGTCCGTAGTGGGTCACCGGCCAGCCTCGCTGGAGGCGCTGCCCCGGTGGCAGCCGGGCCTGATCCGGCTCTCGATACTCCCGGCTCTCCGGCTGACCCATGCCCTCCATGGTGACAGACGGGCGAGGGTGGTCATGACCAGGTCGGACCGATTCCGGCAATTACTGATAAGCATGTATTTATTAGCACCCGCCCGGAAGGAGTCTCCGCGATGCAGGGCGACCCCGAGGTCATCGAATTCCTCAACGAGCAGCTCACGGCCGAGCTGACCGCGATCAACCAGTACTTCCTGCACGCGAAGATGCAGGAGCACTTCGGCTGGACGAAGCTCGCCGCCCACACCAGGGCCGAGTCGTTCGACGAGATGCGGCACGCGGAGCTGCTGACCGACCGGATTCTCTTTCTGGAGGGCCTGCCCAACTACCAGCGGCTCTTCCATGTGCGGGTGGGGCAGACGGTGACGGAGATGTTCCAGGCCGACCGCGAGGTGGAGGTGGAGGCGATCGACCGGCTCAAGCGCGGGATCGCGGTGATGCGGGCCGCGTCGGACCACACGTCCAAGCGGATCTTCGAGTCGATCCTCGCGGACGAGGAGGACCACATCGACTATCTCGACACCCAGCTCGACCTGGTCGGAAAGCTGGGCGAGGCGCTGTACATCGCCCAGGTCATCAAACAGCCGGACAGCTAAGTCCTGTCCGGCTCAGGCCTAAGCAGCCTCGGCCAGGACCTCATCGGCCGGAGCCACAGCGGACGTGGCCCCGGTCAGGGCCGCGGGGACCTCGGCGGGCTCGCCCAGCAGCTCCCGGCGCGGGCAGCCGGCGCCCCGGCCGAGGATCGACTGGATACGGCGTACGCATGAGCCGCAGTCGGTACCGGCCTTGCTGACCGACGCGATCCGGCGCGGTGTGCACGCCCCCGCGTCCGCGTGCGCCCTCACCTCCGTCTCGGTGATGCCGAAGCAGGAGCAGACGTACACGCGGTTCACCTCCCGGTGGAACGGTCGATCGGGCCGCCCCTCCAGTTGGTGAGGCCAGGCTGACCTTACCTTCCATTTCCGGCCGGCAGAAGGCCGGAAAGCGTCGGTGGGGCGCGGATCACATCGATCCGCGCCCCACCGTGCGAAAGCCGCTTCCGGCAGGCCGCTCCTACTGGTCGCGGTACATCTCGGCGACCAGGAACGCCAGGTCCAGCGACTGGCTGCGGTTGAGCCGGGGGTCGCAGGCCGTCTCGTACCGCTGGTGCAGATCGTCGACGAAGATCTCGTCGCCGCCGCCCACGCACTCGGTGACATCATCACCGGTCAGCTCGACATGGATACCGCCCGGGTGGGTGCCCAGGCCCTTGTGGACCTCGAAGAAGCCCTTGACCTCGTCCAGCACGTCGTCGAAGCGCCGGGTCTTGTGGCCCGAGGCCGCCTCGAAGGTGTTGCCGTGCATCGGGTCCGTCACCCAGGCCACCGCGGCCCCGGACGCCGTGACCTTCTCGACCAGCGCGGGCAGCTTGTCCCTGACCTTGTCCGCGCCCATCCGGACGACGAAGGTCAGCCGGCCGGGCTCGCGCTCGGGGTCGAGCCGGTCGATGTAGGTGAGCGCCTCGTCGACCGTGGTGGACGGGCCGAGCTTGATCCCGATCGGGTTCCTGATCCGCGAGGCGAACTCGATGTGCGCGCCGTCCAGTTGGCGGGTGCGCTCACCGATCCACACCATATGGCCCGATACGTCGTACAGCCCGCCGGTACGGGAGTCGACCCGGGTCAGCGCCGACTCGTAGTCCAGCAGCAGCGCCTCGTGCGACGCGTAGAACTCGACCGTGCGGAACTCGGCCGGGTCGGTGCCCGCCGCCTTCATGAAGTTCAGCGCGTTGTCGATCTCGCGGGCGAGCTGCTCGTACCGCTGGCCCGAGGGGGACGACTTCACGAAGTCCTGGTTCCAGGCGTGCACCTGGCGCAGATCGGCGTAGCCGCCGGTGGTGAAGGCGCGGACCAGATTGAGGGTCGCGGCGGACGCGTGGTACATCCGCTTCAGCCGCTCGGGGTCCGGGATCCGGGCCTTCTCGTTGAAGTCGAAGCCGTTGACCGAGTCGCCGCGGTACGACGGCAGGGTCACGCCGTCGCGGGTCTCGGTGCTCTTGGAGCGCGGCTTCGAGTACTGCCCGGCGATCCGGCCGACCTTCACCACGGGCACGGCCGCCGCGTAGGTGAGGACCGCGCCCATCTGAAGCAGGGTCTTCAGCTTGTTACGGATCTGGTCCGCGGAGACCGCGTCGAACGCCTCGGCGCAGTCGCCGCCCTGGAGCAGGAACGCCTCGCCCCTGGCGACCGCCCCGAGCCTGGCACGGAGCTGGTCGCACTCGCCCGCGAAGACGAGCGGCGGATAGCCCTCCAGCTCCGCCACGACCCCACGCAGGGCGTCCTGGTCCGGATACTCCGGCTGCTGGGCTGCGGGCAGGTCTCGCCAGGACGGCTCGTAGGTCGCGGAGTTCTCAGCGCTCACTGTCACGCGTGCAAGATTACGTGGTCGCGCGGCGCGGTACCGGCGGCTCTCACAGTATGGAACGTGAACCTTTGTCCTCCCCGCCCTGCTCAGGCGCCCCGTGCGCGCGGACTCGTCCGTCCCGGTGCGTTCAAGACTCATACGCGAGGCCCATACGTCCGGGCTCCCGCGTTCCATGCGCTAGGGTGCCTGCCATGCTCGCGCTTTCGCATCAGACCTGGTGGTGGACCGCTCGTCCGGCGGCCCACTGATTCAGCGCGCAGCACGAATCGCAAAGGCCGCCCGAGGGGCGGCCTTCAGTCTTTTCCGGGCCGGTGGCGGACCGGGGAGAAAGCGGCCGTTCCTCCTCTCCCTCTCCGGAAGGAACACCGCAGATGCCCGAGAATCCGCTCGACCGCCTCACCCGCGACGACTGTCCGCCCTTCGCCCTGCTGCGCCGCCGCACTCCCGGCCGGGCCCATGACACCGTGGAGCTGCTGATCGGCCCGGTGCACGAGGCCGCCCGGCTCGCCGACCTCCCCTCCGGCGACACCCCCGCGCTCGCCCTGGTGCCCTTCCGGCAGATCAGGGAGCGTGGCTTCGACGTACGGGACGACGGGACACCACTGTCCGTGCTGGTCGCGGACGAGTCGTACGAACTGCCGCTCGCCGACGTGCTCGACCGGCTGCCGGCCCACGCGGTACGGGTCGAGGACGGCGCGTTCGATCTCGACGACGAGCGGTACGGGGAGACCGTACGGCGGGTCATCGAGGACGAGATCGGCCGGGGCGAAGGGGCCAACTTCGTCATCCGGCGCACCTTCGAGGGCCGGATCCCCGGATTCTCCCGGGCCGACGCCCTCGCCCTCTTCCGGCGGCTGCTCGCCGGTGAGCGGGGCGCGTACTGGACCTTCGTCGTCCACACCGGGGAGCGCACCCTGGTCGGGGCGAGCCCCGAGGTCCATGTCCGGATGAGCGGCGAGACGGTGGTGATGAACCCGATCAGCGGGACCTTCCGCTATCCGCCCGGCGGGCCGGCCCCGGAAGCGCTGCTGGACTTCCTGGGCGACCGCAAGGAGACCGACGAGCTGTCCATGGTCGTCGACGAGGAACTGAAGATGATGTGCACGGTCGGCGACCGGGGCGGGGTGGTGATCGGGCCCCGGCTCAAGGAGATGGCGCATCTCGCGCACACGGAGTACGAGTTGCGGGGGCGGTCCTCGCTCGATGTGCGCGAGGTGCTCAAGGAGACGATGTTCGCCGCGACGGTCACCGGCTCGCCCGTGCAGAACGCCTGCCGGGTCATCGAACGCCATGAGGCCGGCGGGCGCGGCTACTACGGCGGCGCGCTCGCGCTGATCGGCCGCGACGCGGGCGGCACGCAGACGCTCGACTCGCCCATTCTGATCCGTACCGCGCACATCGGCCGCGACGGCGGGCTGCGGGTGCCGGTCGGCGCGACGCTCGTACGCCACTCACGGCCGGAGAGCGAGGTGGCCGAGACGCACGCCAAGGTGGCCGGGGTGCTGGTGGCGCTGGGCGTACGGCCCGGTCGGCCGCACGACACGTCCGAGCGTCCGCGTCTCGCCGACGATCCGCGGGTACGGGCGGCGCTGGACGCGCGGCGGGCGGACCTGGCGCCGTTCTGGCTGCGGATGCGGACCGATTCCGCCGATTCCGCGCCCCTCGCCGGGCATGCCCTGGTCGTGGACGGCGAGGACACCTTCACGGCGATGCTGGCGCATCTGCTGCGGTCCACGGGTCTGGAGGTGTCGGTACGGCGGTACGACGAGCCGGGCCTGCGCGAGCGGGCACTCGGGCACGAGGGCCCGGTGGTCCTGGGCCCCGGCCCCGGCGACCCCGGGGACCCGTCCGACCCGAAGATGCGGCTGCTGCGCTCCCTCACGGCCGGCCTGCTGAGCGGGCGCCGGCCGCACGGGCTGCTCGGTGTCTGCCTCGGCCATGAGCTGATCGCGGCGGAACTGGGCCTGGAGATCGTGCGGAAACGGGTCCCGTACCAGGGCGCCCAGACGAGGATCGACCTGTTCGGGCACGAGGAGACGGTCGGCTTCTACAGCAGCTTCACGGCCCGCTGCGACGACGCCGCCGTGGCGGCACTGGCGGCGGACGGCGTGGAGGTCGGCCACGACGGCGCGGAGGTCCACGCCCTGCGGGGCCCGGGCTTCGCCTCGGTCCAGTTCCACCCGGAATCGGTGCTGACCCTGAACGGCCCGAGGATCGTGGGGCAACTCCTGACGGCGGTAACGGCCCGTACGTAGGACCCGCGGGGCCGTCCTCAATCGCCGGACGGGCTGACTTTTCGGCCTGCGGCCGGAGCGCAGTGCAAGGCAGGCGCGCGCTGGATGGGAGCCCGGCGCCGGACCTGGCGGTTCCGTCCTCGATCGCCGGACGCGGGGGCGCATTTCCAGCCCCCCGGCGCCGCCCAGCCAGATCAAGCCCGTCCGGCGATTGAGGACGAACCGGCCTGCCGGGCGGGCCCGGCGCCCGCCCCGGACCCGGACCCGGCTAGCCGAAGAAGACGCTCACCTCTTCGTACAGTTCCGGCTGCACCGTCTTGAGCTGGGCCGTCGCCTCGGCGATCGGCACCCGTACGATGTCCGTCCCCCGCAGCGCCACCATCTTCCCGAAGTCCCCGTCCCGCACCGCGTCGATCGCGTGCAGGCCGAAGCGGGTCGCCAGCCAGCGGTCGAAAGCGCTCGGGGTGCCGCCGCGCTGGACATGGCCCAGGACCGTCGTCCTGGCCTCCTTGCCCGTACGGCGCTCGATCTCCTTGGCCAGCCACTCGCCGACGCCCGACAGCCGGACATGCCCGAACGAGTCCAGCGTGCCGTCCTTCAGGACCAGATCGCCGTCCTTCGGCATCGCGCCCTCCGCGACGACCACGATCGGCGCGTACGACGCCTTGAACCGCGAGGTCACCCAGGCACACACCTGCTCGACGTCGAAGCGCCGCTCCGGGATCAATATGACGTTCGCGCCGCCGGCCAGCCCGGAGTGGAGCGCTATCCAGCCCGCGTGACGGCCCATCACCTCGCAGACCAGGACACGCATATGGGATTCGGCGGTGGTGTGCAGCCGGTCGATCGCCTCGGTGGCGATACCCACCGCGGTGTCGAACCCGAACGTGTAATCCGTGGCGGACAGATCGTTGTCGATGGTCTTCGGCACTCCGACGCACGGGATGCCGAACTCGTCGTACAGTCGCGCCGCCACCCCCAGCGTGTCCTCGCCGCCGATCACGATCAGCGCGTCGACCCCGTGCGCGGCGAGGGTCTCCCTGATCCGGCGGACCCCGTCCTCCGCCTTGAGCGGATTGGTGCGGGAGGAGCCGAGGATGGTGCCGCCGCGCGGCAGGATGCCCCGCACCGCGGGGATGTCGAGCCGTACGGTGTCGTCGTCCAGCGGGCCGCGCCAGCCGTCCCTGAACCCGGTGAACTCGTACCCGTACTCCTGGACGCCCTTGCGTACGATCCCGCGGATGACCGCGTTCAGCCCGGGGCAGTCGCCGCCCCCGGTCAGTACTCCGACTCGCATGGAAAGCACTTCCCTTCGCCGTCGGTGGGGTACCCGGGCCACAGGCGGGGTGACTCAGGTCACTTCGGCATGGTGCGCGGGAGGCGTCACGTTGCACCAGGGGCCGGACCGAGGTGGTTTCACCGGATCCGCCGGGACGGCCGGTTCCGGTGTGTCCGGGGCCGGTTCGGGCGTGCGTCGCGAGGTCTCGGGCGGCAGTCTCAGATGTCGTCGAGGCCGCGTTCGATCGCGTAACGGACCAGTTCCACCCTGTTATGCAATTGTAGCTTTCCAAGGGTGTTCTGCACGTGGTTCTGCACCGTCCGGTGGGAGATGACCAGGCGCTCCGCGATCTGCTTGTACGAGAGTCCCTTGGCGACCAGCCGCAGGACCTCGGTCTCCCGGTCGGTCAGCCGGGGCGCCTTGGGCTCGTCCGCGGCGGCGGGCACGGGCTCGGAGGCGAGCCTCCGGTACTCGCCGAGCACCAGGCCCGCGAGGCCGGGGGTGAAGACCGGGTCGCCCTCGGCGGTGCGGCGCACGGCGTCGGTCAGCTCTTCCGTACTGGCCGACTTGAGCAGATAGCCGGTGGCGCCGGACTTCACCGCCTCCAGCACATCGGCGTGCTCGCCGCTGGCGGAGAGCACCAGCACCCGGAGCCCCGGGGTGGAGCCGACCAGTTCCTTGCAGACCTGGACGCCCGGCATCCCGGGCAGATTGAGGTCGAGGACGAGCACCCGGGGGGTGGTCGCCCGTGCGCGGCGCACCGCCTGCGGGCCGTCCCCGGCTGTGGCGACGACCACAAAACCGGCCGCCTCCAGATCGCGGGCGACCGCGTCCCGCCACATGGGGTGGTCGTCGACGACCATCACCCTGATCGGCCCGTCCGCGCTGCCCGAGCCGTCCGGGCTATCCGTTCTGTCCGTGCCGCTGTCCGTGCTTTTCGAGGCCGCCGCGTCTGCTGTGCGGTCTGTGTTCGGCTCGCTCATCGTTCCGCCTTCCCCCGTACCTCTGGTGCCCGCGGTGCCCGTGGAACCCGCAGTTCGACTTCCGTGCCCTGGCCCGGCACCGAGATCAGCTCGGCCGTGCCTCCCAGCTCGCGCAGCCGGCCCCGGATCGACAGGGCGACACCGAGGCGCCCCTCCCCTTCGGCCTGGGCGAGCCGTCCGTCCGGAATGCCGGGGCCGTCGTCCCTGACGGTCACGATCACTTCCTCCGGCCAGTCCTCAACGAGGATCCAGGCGCGGGCATCGGCGCCCGCGTGTCTGCGGACATTGTCCAGGGCGGCGCCGACAGCGGCCGTCAGCTCCCTGGCCGCCGCCGGTGCCAGCAGTACGGGGGCGCCGGGCTCGGCGAAGGTGACCTTCGGGCCGGTGTACGGGGCGAGCAGCGAGCGCAGATCGCACGGTCCCTGATCGCCGTCCGGCCCGCCGTCGCGCTCTTCCGTATGTACGGCCGTACCCGGCGCGGCGGCCCCGGAGACGTCTTCGGAGGCGTCCTCGGGGGCGCGGACCGCGGTGACGAGTCCGCTGGAGACCAGGGTGCGCAGGGCGATCTCCTGCTCCCCGGCCAGCCGGCCCAGCTCGGCGGCCTCGCCGCCCAGCGCCGTACCGCGCCGCTGCACCATGGCCAGCACCTGGAGCACGCTGTCATGGATGTCCCGGGCCAGCCGCTCCCGTTCCCGGGTCGCGGCCTCGATCTTCAGGGCGCGCGCGAGGGTGCGTTCGGAGGCGCGGGCGACCTCGACGACATAGCCGATGGCGATGGAGGCGACCCAGACGAGCAGCACATTGTGGAGGGTGTCCCGGCTGGGGTGGCCGCGCTCCACCAGATTGGCCGCCGCGACGAAGGAGGACGCGACGCCGGCCCAGCGCCAACCGCCCTTGATCGCGAAGGCGAGGACCGAGCCCGCGGTCCATATCGACGGCAGGGTGGGCCCGTCGATCTGCTGGGCGTCCGTGTCGGCGAGCGGGGTGAGCAGGATGCCGGCGAGCGCGACGGTGAGATCGGCGACCAGGAAGCGCTTGGTGCAGTTCTCGGCGTTCGCGACCCGGGGCAGCGTGGCGAGGGTCCAGATGGCCAGGAAGACGAGGAAGCCCTCGGCGATCCAGGGGCGTTCGAAGCGCTCGGGGTCGAGGACGAAGATCAGGATCGCGTAGAACATCGTGAGGGGCCGGTAGAAGGACAGCGCCCGCCAGAGCGGCTGCTCGACCGACATTCGCCGTTCCCCGCGCGGCGCGGCGCGTCTCCAGCGCGCGACGAGGCCGCGCTTCCAAGGTCCCGCGACGCCCTGCTTCCAGCGGGCCGCGAACCCGTGCCGACGGTCGATGGTCCTCTCCCCCCTGTGAACCTTCCCCCGGTGGATCCACCCCTCGTGGATCACTCGCCGCCGGAGCCCGCAGCCTTTGCCCGTTCGGCGAGTTGGCGCTTGGCCGCCGTCGCGTAGATGTCCACGTACTCCTGGCCCGAGAGCTTCATGATCTCGTACATGACCTCGTCGGTCAGCGAGCGCAGGATGAAACGGTCGCCCTCCAGGCCCTGGTACCGGCTGAAGTCCAGCGGCTTGCCGATCCTTATCCCGGGCCGCATCAGCTTGGGCATGACCTGGCCGGGCGGCTGGATCTTCTCGGTGTCGATCATGGCGACGGGGATCACGGGCGCGCCGGTCGCCAGCGCCACCCGCGCCAGTCCGCCGGGCTTGCCGCGGTAGAGGCGGCCGTCGGGCGAGCGGGTGCCCTCGGGGTAGATACCGAAGAGTTCACCGCGCTCGATGACCTTGATCCCGCTCTGGATCGCGGCCTCGCCCGCGCCGCGCGCGCCCGAGCGGTCCACCGGAAGCTGGCCGACGCCCTTGAAGAAGGCGGCGGTGAGCCGGCCCTTGATGCCGGGCGAGGTGAAGTACTCGGCTTTCGCGATGAAGGTGACCTTCCGGTCGAGAACGGCCGGCAGGAAGAACGAGTCGGAGAAGGAGAGATGGTTGCTCGCGAGGATCGCGGGACCCTCGGCAGGAATGTTCCCGAGGCCCTCCACCCAGGGCCTGAAGGCGAGCTTCAACGACCCTCCGATGGAGAACTTCATCGCACCGTAGATCAACTCGAATGCCTCCTGTCGCGCTGTCGGACAGACCTTAACGCGTGGCGGGCGGGCGCCGCCCTTCCGCTCCTGTCCGGCTCGTACCCGGCCCCGTCCGGCTGTTTTCCACAGGGGCCGGACGGATCTGGTCGGTGTCGGTCCGGTCGCGTACGGTGAAGTACACCTTCCGAACCTCACGAACAGGAGACCCCGGTGCCGGTCCTTCCAGGAGCCGAGCCGTACCGCCATGAGGGCGGCGAGGTCGGCGTCCTTCTCTGTCACGGATTCACCGGTTCCCCACAGTCGTTGCGCCCCTGGGCCGAGCATCTCGCCGGGCACGGGCTCACCGTGTCCCTGCCGCTGCTCCCCGGCCATGGCACCCGCTGGCAGGACATGCAGCTCACCGGCTGGCAGGACTGGTACGCGGAGGTGGACCGGGCGCTGCGGGAGCTGCTGGAGCGGTGCGGCCAGGTCTTTGTCGCCGGGCTCTCGATGGGCGGGACGCTGGCGCTGCGCCTCGCCGCGAAGCACGGCCCTTCGGTCAGCGGGGTCATGGTGGTCAACCCCGGGATCGCGACGCATGGCGCGGCCTCCCATCTCCTGCCGGTCGTCCGCCACTTGGTGCCGACGGTCAAGGGGCTCGCGGGCGACATCGCCAAGGAGGGGGTCACGGAGCTGGGGTACGACCGGGTGCCGCTGCACGCGGCGTACTCCCTGCGGAATTTCTTCGGTCTGGTGGACGGGGCGCTGCCCCAGGTGACCCAGCCGCTGTTGCTGCTGCGCAGCCCGCGGGACCATGTCGTACCGCCGGAGGACTCGGCCAGGATCCTGAGCCGGGTCTCGTCGCGGGATGTTCGTGAGGTCCTGTTGGAACAGAGCTACCACGTAGCGACGTTGGACCATGACGCGGAGCGGATTTTCGAGGAGAGTCTCGCGTTCATCGGCCGCCTCGCTCCGAGAGTCGTCCGGCAGAAGGGGAGCACCAGCGGTGGCTGAGCATGACGCGGACCGGGAGCCGCAGCCGATCGACGAGGACGCGGCCTGGGCGGCCATCGTCGCGGGGTACGGGGAGGAGCCGGCGGATCCGCCGGGTGCGAAGCCGTTCAAGTCGGTGGACGATCTGGCCCTGCTGGAGAGCGAGAAGAACAGCTCGGGGCAAGGGTCCGGATCCGAGCCGGAATCAGCGGGTCCGCCCCCGGGGTCCGCACCCGAGAAGGACACCGAGGGCATAAAGAACACGGACGACGGGAAGCCCGTTCTGGGCGGCTCGGTCGTCTTCGCGCCCGGGGTCGGCGGCGGGGGTCCGCGCGACTACTCCGTGCAGGAGCCGCGGGAGGAGGACTTCGACGAGGGCGACGAGGGGCATTTCGTACCGCCCGAGCCGCCGCCGCTGCCCGAGGCCGATGTGACGGCCAAGTTCGCCTGGCTCGCGGTGGTCGGCGGCCCGGTGCTGATGCTGATCGCCGTGCTGCTGCAGTGGGACATGACCTGGTGGCTGACGACGCTCTGTGTGGGCGGCTTTCTGGGCGGCTTCGCCACACTGGTGGCGCGGATGCAGCAGGGCGACGAGGAGGACGACGACCCGGGCCGTGGCGCGGTCGTCTGAGCCGCGCGGATCAGGGGCGGCCGGGGGTACGGGGAGGGCGGGGACGGGGGCAGGCGGTTCGGCGACAGGGCCCAGGCCGGACAGGGC
>NZ_LATD01000306.1 GCF_000981895.1 Streptomyces odonnellii
ACCCGGCCCCGCCGCCGACCCCGGCCGTGTCTCCGGCGAGGTCCTGCGTACGGTTCGTCATCGCGCTCAGCCCGCGGCCGTGAACGCCGCGTCCATCTTCCGCGCCGCCTCGTCCGACGCCGTGGCGACGTCCTTACGGCCGCTGACGATCTCCTGGAACATCGTCGGCAGGACGAGCGAGGCGTCGATCTGCGCCCAGCCCGGCGACGCCGGAACGAACTTGGCGCCCGCGCCCAGGGTCTGTACGAACGGCTCGACGAACGGCTCCTTCTTCGCCGCGTCCGCCAGCACGTCCTTGTACGTCGGCAGGAACCCCATCGCGTCGAACAGCTTCGCCTGGGTCTCCTTGCCCGTGAACGACTTCATCAGGTCCACCGCGAGCGTGCGGTGCGCGGTGCTCTTGAGGACACCGATGTTGTTGCCGCCCGCGAACGCCGGCGCGATCGAACCCGCCGTGACGCCGGGCAGCGGTACGACCGCGTACTTGCCCTTCACCGAGCCCTCCTCGACGGCCGAGTGACTGAAGTCACCTCCGATCGCCATCGCGGCCTTGCCCGAGGCGAAGGCGGTCACCGTCGCGTTGCCGCCCATCGAGGCGCACTTGGCCGCCGGACAGTTGTCGTCGCCGAACAGGGAGGTGTACGCCTCGATGCCCTTGCGGGCGGCCGGGCTGTTGACGGCGGCCTTGTACGTACCGTCGCTCTCCTCGGCGAGTTCGCCGCCGTTGGCCCAGAGGAACGGCATGGCGCCGTAGGTGTACGCGCCGCCGACCGCGAGCCCGTACAGCTCCGGCTTCGCCTTGTGGATCTTCTTGGCCGTGGAGATCAGCTCCGCCTGGGACTTGGGGACGGCGATTCCCAACTCCTTGAACACATCGGTGCGGTAGTACAGCGCGCGCACGCCCACGAAGAGCGGCGCGCCATAGACCTTGCCGTCCACGGTGACGGACTGCCGGGCCGTCGGGTCGGTGTCCTCGGCCTCGTCCCAGGCGTTGAACTCCGTGGTGATGTCGGCCAGTCCGCCGTCCTTCACATAGCCGGCCGTGTCGGTGTTGCCGTACTCGATCAGGTCCGGGGCGCTCTTCGGGTCGTTGAACGCGGCCTTGACGCGCTGGGCACGGGTCTCGACCGGGATGTACTCGATCTCGACCTTGGCGTCCTTGTGCTCCTTGGAGAAGGCGGCGACGGCCGCGTCTACCACCTGCTCCTTCGGCGTGTTGTTGACCTCCTGGAAGAGCCAGACGCGCAGGGTGCCGCTCTTCTCGTCCTTCGTCGCGCCGGTGCCGGACGTTCCCGGGGCGCAGGCGGTGGCGGTGAGGCCGACGAGCGCGAGTGCCGCGATCGGGGCCACGGTACGGGCGGCTATACGGGCAGAAAGCTTCATCCGGCATCCCTACGGGTCGGCGTTGCAGCATGCGCAACGTACGTTTCGTGCTGCACAACTCGCAGGAGACTAAACACCGCTGGAACACGCCGACAAGTGGTCTCAACCATTTCGTTGCAGCGGACACGACAGCGAAACAGGGCAGCGACCGCCCGAAACGCGCACGGCCTCCGAAACGCACACGGCCCCCGGGGCGCACACGCGTGCGTCCCGGGGGCCGTGCCGAAGGAGAAGGACCAGCCGCTACTTCCTGCTGCCCTTGTCCTTACCGCTCTTGCCCTTGTCCTTGTCCCCGCCGGGGCCCATGGACTCGTAGATCTCCTTGCACATCGGACAGACCGGATACTTCTTGGGGTCGCGCCCCGGTACCCAGACCTTTCCGCACAGTGCCACCACGGGAGTGCCGTCGAGGGCACTCGCCATGATCTTGTCCTTCTGGACGTAGTGGGCGAAGCGCTCGTGGTCGCCGTCGCCGTGCGACACCTGTGGTGTCGGCTCCACGAGGGTGCCCGTACCTGCCCCGCGCTCGGGCTCAAGAGTGCTCATGGGAGCCAAGGGTACCCACGCCGGGCCCCTTCCGGAGGCTCCGGGTCCGTGCACTCCGCATCCAGTCGCTCACACATCGCGCCGACACGCCGGACACACCTCGCTAAACGGGCCCCGGAAGCCCTGCGCCGCGAGCCGGAAGGTCAGTTGAGCGACGGATCGTCCGGGTATGTCGCGACCATGGCCAGTTCGCTGCGCTGCCGTCGCAGCACCGCGCGCCAGAGCCGCTCGGGCCGCGGCGACGACACATCGCCCGGCTCCGACTCGACGACGTACCAGGCCCCTTCGCGCAGTTCGGCCTCCAACTGGCCCGGCCCCCAGCCCGCGTAGCCGGCGAAGATACGCAGCGAGCCGAGCGCCCGCGCCAGCAGCTCCGGCGGCGTCTCCAGATCGACCAGGCCGATCGCCCCGTACACCCTGCGCCACCCGAGCGGCCCCTCGTCGCCCGGTATCACGGCGAGTCCGAGCGCCGAGTCGAGCGAGACGGGGCCGCCCTGGAAGACCACCCCGGGCTCCCCCGCCAGATCACCCCAGGACTCCAGGATGTCCCCGACGTCCACCGGCGTCGGTCTGTTGAGGACCACGCCGAGGGAGCCCTCGTCGTCGTGGTCGAGCAGCAGGACCACCGCGCGGTCGAAATTCGGGTCGGCGAGGGCGGGTGTCGCGACGAGCAGCCGCCCTGTGAGCGAGGACACCTCGGTCATGCGCAACATGATCCCGCATCTTCGCGTTCCGCGGGGCGTGTGCTGCGCGGTGCGCGTGCGCGCAGCTCAGGGGCGCACCGCGGCAGGGGGAGCGCACACCCCCGAAATGCCTGTCGTGTAACCCTCCGCGACGACCTCAAAACAGCCTGTGACCTGCCGTGTTCTTTTACGGTCCATGGCCTTCCCGGGCCTTACGGCACAGGGGCCTCGGCCCCTTACCCTTTTCCTTGGCCACCTGCCCGCCCACTCCGGAACGCGAGATTCATGACCGGCACAGACGATGTAATGCTTGTCCACGGTGGAACCCCGCTGGAGGGCGAGATCCGCGTCAGAGGCGCGAAGAACCTGGTGCCGAAGGCCATGGTGGCCGCGCTCCTCGGCAGTGGCCCGAGCCGGTTGCGCAATGTGCCGGACATCCGTGACGTACGGGTCGTACGGGGGCTGCTCCAGCTCCATGGAGTGACCGTGCGCCCCGGTGACGAGCCGGGCGAGCTGGTCCTCGACCCGACGCATGTCGAGAGCGCCAATGTCGCCGACATCGATGCCCACGCGGGATCCTCGCGCATTCCGATCCTCTTCTGCGGCCCGCTGCTGCACCGGCTCGGCCACGCCTTCATCCCGGGTCTCGGCGGCTGTGACATCGGCGGCCGGCCGATCGACTTCCACTTCGACGTGCTGCGCCGGTTCGGCGCGACGATCGAGAAACGCGCGGACGGGCAGTATCTGGAGGCCCCGCAGCGGCTGCGCGGCACCAAGATCCGGCTGCCGTACCCGTCGGTCGGCTCGACCGAGCAGGTGCTGCTGACGGCCGTGCTCGCCGAGGGGGTCACCGAGCTGACGAACGCCGCGGTGGAACCGGAGATCGAGGACCTGATCTGCGTGCTCCAGAAGATGGGCGCGATCATCTCGATGGACACCGACCGGACGATCCGGATCACCGGCGTCGACCGCCTCGACGGCTATACGCACCGGGCGATCCCGGACCGTCTCGAAGCCGCCTCCTGGGCGTCCGCCGCGCTGGCCACCGAGGGCAACATCTTCGTACGCGGCGCCCAGCAGCGGTCGATGATGACCTTCCTCAACACCTATCGCAAGGTCGGCGGCGCCTTCGAGATCGACGACGAGGGCATCCGCTTCTGGCACCCGGGCGGCTCGCTCAACGCGATCGCGCTGGAGACGGATGTGCATCCCGGCTTCCAGACCGACTGGCAGCAGCCGCTGGTGGTGGCCCTGACGCAGGCGTCCGGCCTCTCCATCGTGCACGAGACGGTGTACGAGTCGAGGCTCGGCTTCACCTCCGCGCTCAACCAGATGGGCGCGCACATCCAGCTCTACCGCGAGTGCCTGGGCGGCTCCGACTGCCGCTTCGGCCAGCGCAACTTCCTGCACTCGGCGGTCGTCTCGGGCCCCACCCGGCTCCAGGGCGCCGACCTGGTCATTCCCGACCTGCGCGGCGGCTTCTCGTATCTGATCGCGGCGCTGGCGGCCCAGGGCACCTCCAGGGTGCACGGCATCGACCTGATCAACCGCGGCTACGAGAACTTCATGGAGAAGCTCGTCGAGCTGGGCGCGAAGGTCGAGCTGCCGGGCGGCGCGCTCGTCTGACCTGCTCCGTTACGCCCAGGGGCCCGCTCACCGTACACACAGGGCCCTTCACCACCCCGTACACACAGGGGCGGCCACCCGGTCCGGGTGGCCGCCCCTGCGCGTTGTCTGCCGATGTCCAGGACGTACTGCTCGCCCTTGGCGTCTTACTTGCCCTTGGCGGCTTCCTTGAGCTTGGAGCCCGCGGAGACCTTCACGCTGTAGCCGGCCGGGATCTGGATCGGGTCGCCGGTCTGCGGGTTACGAGCGGTCCGAGCGGCACGGTGGGTGCGCTCGAAGGTCAGAAAGCCGGGGATGGTGACCTTCTCGTCGCCCTTGGAGACGACTTCACCGATGGTCTCGGCGAGAGCGGCCAGCACAGCGTCGGCGTCCTTGCGGGTCACCTCGGCGCGGTCGGCCAGGGCGGCCACCAGCTCACTGCGGTTCATGTTGTTACTCCCGTGTTCTTCTTGCCTGTGAGGCGTGAGATCGAAGCCGATGCTGCCAGGGCCCTCGGACAGTCCCCGGACCCGGGTCTGCTGACAGACCCTCGCGCCCGAATACGCATCCTGCCCCCACCAGCGGCGGGAAAGCCAATCCGGCACCCTCCGGAGTCACACGAAAAGCGCCACTGCCTCGTCGTCGTGACGTTCCGTGGACCCTGTGGAGACTCCTTGGAGCCTGGAGCCCTGAACCCCCCGAAGGCCCTGAAACCTCCCTGGAGCGGCGGGGCTCATGGTCCGCCACCCTAGAGGGGCCCCCAGGGCCCGGCGAATCGCGACGCGCCGGGCACGGGACAGACGTGGGGCGTGCCACAAGCCTGCGGCACCTGGGGCAGGACCGCAGGTCGGCAGGGTGTCGCCGGGTGATGGCCGGGGCTCTCCGAGGCCCGTCGAAGGCGGGGCCGGAGGGTTGCCGGCGGGGTGTCGGAGGCTTGCGGAGGGCCTTCGGGGTCAGACGGCCGTGGGGGCCTGCACCGCGCCCGCGGCGGCCCTGGCCGCGTCGCGCACCGCTCCCGCGACCGCGCCCGCGACCTTGTCGTTGAAGACCGACGGCACGATGTAGTTGGGGTTCAGCTCGTCCTCGGTGACCACGTCGGCCAGCGCGGTCGCCGCGGCCAGCATCATCTCCGTGTTGACCGTGCGCGACTGGGCGTCCAGCAGGCCGCGGAAGACACCGGGGAAGACCAGCACGTTGTTGATCTGGTTGGGGAAGTCCGAGCGGCCGGTGGCCACCACGGCCGCCGTCTCGCGCGCGATCGCCGGGTCGACCTCGGGGTCCGGGTTGGCCAGCGCGAAGACGATCGCGCCGTCGGCCATAGCCGCGACATCGTCGCCGTCCAGCACGTTCGGGGCCGAGACCCCGATGAAGACGTCCGCGCCGGCCACGGCCTCCTTGAGGGTGCCGGTGACGCCCTCGGGGTTGGTGTTGTCGGCGATCCAGCGCAGCGCGGTGCCGCCGGACTGGCCGGCGCCCGTGCCGACGAGGTCCTCGCGGCCCGCGTGCACCACCCCGTGGATGTCCGCGACCACCGCGTGCTTGACGCCCGCCGCGATCAGCAGCTTGAGGATGGCCGTACCGGCGGCGCCCGCGCCGGACATCACCACCCGTACGTCCTCGATGGACTTGCCCACCACCCGCAGCGCGTTGGTCAGGGCCGCGAGCACCACGATCGCGGTGCCGTGCTGGTCGTCGTGGAAGACCGGGATGTCCAGGGCCTCGCGCAGCCGTGCCTCGATCTCGAAGCAGCGGGGCGCGGAGATGTCCTCCAGGTTGATGCCCGCGAAGCCGGGGGCGATCGCCTTGACGATCTCGACGATCGCGTCCGTGTCCTGGGTGTCCAGACAGAGCGGCCAGGCGTCGATGCCGGCGAAGCGTTTGAAGAGGGCGGCCTTGCCCTCCATGACGGGCAGCGCGGCCTTGGGGCCGATGTTGCCGAGGCCGAGCACGGCCGAACCGTCGGTCACGACGGCCACCGAGTTGCGCTTGATGGTCAGCCTGCGGGCGTCCTCGGGGTTCTCCGCGATCGCCATGCAGACCCGCGCCACACCCGGGGTGTAGACCATCGAGAGATCGTCACGGTTGCGGATGGGGTGCTTCGACTGCATCTCGATCTTGCCGCCGAGGTGCATCAGGAACGTACGGTCGGAGACCTTGCCGAGGACGACGCCCTCGATCCCGCGGAGCTGTCCGACGATCTGGTCCGCGTGCGCCGTGGAGGTGGCGGCGATCGTGACGTCGATCCGCAGCTTCTCATGGCCCGAGGCGGTCACGTCGAGGCCGGTCACGGAGCCGCCGGAGGACTCCACGGCCGTGGTGAGCTGGGAGACCGCGGTACCGCTCGCGGGCACCTCCAGCCTGACCGTCATCGAGTACGAGACGCTGGGCGCCGTTGCCATGACCGAGTTCCTCTGCTTTCCCTAGCCGCTGTGCCACCCCGCCCGACCCATGTCCCGGCGGCGCCTACCGATGGTCGCACCTACCAGTGGGTAGCAGGTAAAGACCGACACCTCCGGAATGTGTTTTCCGGGATGCGGGAGACCCTAACAGCGGCCTGTCCAAGGAAAGCAGGCCCCCACCAATGGCTGGTGAAGGCCCGCTGACAGAAAGGTGGCACCGGCCCGCCATGCTCGCCTCGCGGCAAGTGGTCGCTCGAAGCGACGAAGGTTGGGCCCGGGGGCTTGGATCGAACCGGTGCCGTACCCAGGCTAACAAACCACCCCGGTAAGTGATTCCCCCATCGCGAGTTGACTGTGAATCAGTCCCGGAGCGGGCCGTGGGCCCGACGCGCGTCAGTCCCGCAGCAGGTCGGGCACTCCCGCCGCGTCCGGCTCGTCGCGGGACGTCGAGACCACCGTGAGCCGTTGCGTCGCCCGGGTGAGTGCCACGTACAGCACCCGCAGTCCGGCGGGCGACTCGTCCGCGATCTCGGCGGGCGAGACCACGACCGTCGCGTCGTACTCCAGGCCCTTCGCCTCCAGGCTGCCCAGCGCCACCGCACGCCCGCCGAGCCCGGCCAGCCAGCGGGCCGCCTGCTCGCGCCGGTTCATGGCGACGACCACGCCGACCGTGCCGTCGACGGTGTCCAGCAGCCGCCGGGCCTCCGCCCGAACGGCCGCGGCGAGGTCGCCGTCCCGTACGACCGCGAAGCAGGGGCGTACGCCGGTGGAGCGCACCGCCCTCGGGGAGCGCATGCCGGGCATGGCCAGGGCCAGGACCTTTGCCGCGAGCGCCGCGATCTCGGCCGGGTTGCGGTAGTTCACGGTCAGCGTGAAGCGGCGGCGCGGACGGGTGCCGAGCGCCTCGTCACGGGCCTCGGCCGCCTCGTCCGCGTCCGGCCAGGACGACTGGGCCGGGTCGCCGACGACCGTCCAGGTGGCGTGCCGGCCGCGGCGGCCGACCACCCGCCACTGCATGGGCGTCAGGTCCTGCGCCTCGTCGACGATGACATGCGCGTACTCGGTACGCTCCGCCGCCAGCCGCTCGGCCCGCTCCCGCTGCGACTCCTCGCGCTGCGGCATCAGCTCCTCCAGGCCGGTGAGCTGGTCCAGCGGGTCGAGTTCGCGGCGCTTCCTGGGGCGCGGCGGCGAGCCGAGCAGGGTCTCCAGCTCGTCCAGCAGCGCCACGTCGTGCACGGACAGCGGACCCGTGCCGTCCTCGCCCAGCCGCTTCAGCGAGCGGGCCAGCCGGCGGATCTCGCCCGGGTTGAGGATCCGGCGGGCCCAGCGGCCGAGCCGGCGCTCGTCGGCCATCGCGGTGAGCACCGCGCGCGGGGTCAGCTCGGGCCACCAGCCGTTCAGGAACTCGATGAAGCTGTCCTCCGAGGTGACGTCCTCGTCGAAGGATCCGCGCAGTTCGGCGGCGAGCTCGGGGTCGGTGTGGCGGCCCGCCGAGCCGGACTTCGTCCAGAGGGCGTCGAGCAGCAGCCTGCGGGCGCGCGGGCGCAGCAGATTGACCGGCGCGGTCCCGCCGAGCACGGACTCGCGGATACGGCGCAGCTCGTCGGCTTCGAGTTCCAGCCGCCGCCCGAAGGCGACGACGCGCAGCCGGGTGGGCGCGGTGGCCGGGGCAGCGGCCCGCACGTCGTCACCGGACTCGCCGTACGCGCCTGCGCCACCGGCCTGACCTGCTTCGTCTGCTTCACCAGCTTCGCCGAAGGCGAGCTGCCCGGCCTGCGCCGCCGCCCGAGGCACCGCCGGAGCCGCCGTGGCGCCCTCCAGCGCTCCCCTGGCCGCCTTGCGCAGCACCTTCAGCATCCGCGCCGAGCCCTTGACCCGGGCCACGGCCGGTTCGTCGTACGCCGTGGCCTCCGCGCCGTCCACCAGCGACCCGACCGCGCGGATCGCCACCTGCTCCTCCTCGCCCAGCGAGGGCAGCACGCCCTCCGTGTACGCGACGAGCAGCGGCGTCGGCGAGACGACCAGGATGCCGCCCGCGTACCGCCGCCGGTCCTGGTACAGCAGATACGCGGCCCGGTGCAGCGCGACCGCGGTCTTGCCGGTCCCCGGCCCGCCCGACACCTCGGTCACCGAGGCGGCCGGGGCCCGGATCACCAGGTCCTGTTCCGCCTGGATCGACGACACGATGTCCCGCATGGTGTGGCTGCGCGCCTGCCCGAGCGCGGCCATCAGCGCGCCGTCCCCGATCACCGGCAGCGCCGCGCCGTCCAGCAACGCGGTCAGCTCCGGGCGCATCAGATCGTCCTCGACCCCGAGGACCCTGCGGCCCTTGGAGCGGATGACCCGGCGCCGTACCACCCGGCCCGGGTCGACCGGGGTCGAGCGGTAGAAGGGAGCGGCGGCCGGCGCGCGCCAGTCAATCACCAGCGGCGCGTAGTCGGAGTCCAGGACCCCGATCCGGCCGATGTGCAGGGTCTCGGCGATATCGGCCGTACGGTCCGGCCTGATGGCGTCGTCGGCGGGCTCGACCGAGGTGTACGCGCCGTCCGGCCCCTTCTGCCCGTCCTTGCCCGGCAGCAGGTCGATCCGCCCGAAGAGGAAGTCCTCGAACTCGTTGTTGAGCCGGTTGAGGTGGATCCCGGCCCGGAAGACCTGGGCGTCCCGCTCGGCGAGCGCCCCCGGCGTACCGACCTGCCCCCGTTTGGCGGCGTCGTCCATCAGGAACTCCGCCTCGTGGATCTTCTCCTCCAGGCGGCGGTACACCTGGTCGAGATGGCGCTGCTCACCGTCGATCTCGCGCGCGCGTACGGAGTCCTGCCCCGTGTCGCGTGCGGGATCGACGGCCGGTCCAGCGGATTGAACAGCGGCATCCTGCGCGGCCACCGTGGCCCCCTTCATGACGTGCGTCGGGCAGCCGTCAACCGTACGCGAAGGGAAGCCGGAATGTCAGGCGTCGACCTCCACCAGTCGCTCGCCGCCGAACGTACGGACCTCGAAGTGATCGATGTCATTGCTGTCCATGGCCGTGCCGCCGTGGACGTACAGCGGGCTCTTGGAGATCTTGTTCGGACCGTCGGGGATGCCGTACCCCCACTTGGGCACCGACCAGGAGGTGACGGTCTCCTCCTCGCCGGTCTTGGAGACGGCGACCAGACTGCACTTGAGGGGGCCCTTCACGTTCTTCAGCTCCAGGACCGTGTGCGTACCCCAGCCCTTGGGCTCCATGCCGATGGTGGCGGTGACCTTGGTGGTGGCGTCCGTCGCCCAGACCTTGTCCGGCATGTGGTTGAAGAACGCGTCCTCGGCCGGGCTGGTGGGGTGCGGGTCCGCCGCCTGGTTGCTGGTCCCGCCGTCGCCCGCGGCGGTGACGGCCACCACGGGACCGCCGATGATCAGCGCCGCCGCGGCCGCGACCAGATACAGCCCGCGCCGCCTGCGCTGGGCACGCTTGGCCGCCACCTCGTCGACCAGCCGGCCGAGGAGCTGCGGACTCGGCTGTACGGAGACGGACGGCGTGGGGAGCTGCGCCAGCGGTACGACGGGAGCCACCGGCGCCAGCGGTGTCACGGAGGCGAGCGGGCCGGGCGGGGCCTGCGCGCCGGGCGCAGCCGCGAAGGGCCCCGGAGCGTCCGCCAGCATGGCCAGCATCGGCTCCATCCCGGAGAACTCCTCCAGGTTGACGGCGCAGATGCGGCAGCCGGCCAGGTGCTCCTCGAAGGCGGTCGCCTCGGCGTCGTCCAGAATGCCGAGGACATACGCGCCGACGGCTTCGTGCACAGAATTCTCGTCGCCCGGTCCGTTTCCGTACCGCTCGTGCGTGGTCATGCCGAGACCCCCCTCTCCTCCAGCGCGAGCTTCATGGAACGCAGCGCGTAGAACACCCGTGAACGCACCGTCCCGCTGGGTATGCCGAGCGTCTCGGCCGCCTCGTTGACCGTACGCCCCTTGAAATACGTTTCCACCAGGACTTCCCGGTGAGCGGGCGTCAAATCATCGAGCGCGTCGGAGAGCGTCATCAGCCACAGCGCCTTGTCGATCTCGTCCTCCGCGGGCATGACCTCCAGCGGCGACGGGTCGACCTCCTGCGGCCGGGCCTGCCGGCTGCGGTGACCGTCGATGACGATACGCCGGGCGACCGTCACCAGCCAGGGTCGGACAGAGCCGGTCGCCCGGTTGAGCTGACCGGCGTTCTTCCAGGCACGGATGAGCGTCTCCTGCACCACGTCCTCGGCGCGCTGGCGGTCGCCCGCGACGAGACGGAGCACATAGGCGAGCAGGGGTCCGGCGTGTTCCCGGTAGAGGGCTCGCATCAACTCCTCGTCGGGGACGGAGACATTGGTGCGCGGTGCCTCGTTCCGGTGCCGGGCCCGGTGAGGTCGGTCTTCGGCCACGGCCGCATCCTTGCGCACCTGAACCTCCCGGTCGAGACCTCGATGGCTGCTTCTCCCTCATCACTACGGACGGCCGGGGGAGGTCACTCAACGCGGCCGGAAAAAGTTTCAAGATCTTTTCAATGGAGGTTTGCGTGGCGGGGCGGGCGGCTGGGACGGGTTCGCCCCGGAACGGACCCCAGGCGGGATCCGGACAGGATCCATGAAGAAGACGCGTAGAAATCGTGTGGGGAATGCATGCAACCTGCGAAGACAGCGTGCGCGAGTTGGCTGGAAATCGCTGGACGGACCGGAAGTCGCCTCAGACACGGTGCGGGCGGGGTGCAGATGGGGCACAGGTGGCAGGAGAGGTACGGACGGTACGGTCCGGGCGCGTCGCAGGGCGCGGGCGTGACGGCCCCGGCGCGGGCGTGTCGTACGCGGTCCGAGCGCGTCATACCGTACGAGCGCGTCGGCCTCGTCGGGCGCGTCGGCCTCAGCGGGCGCGGCCGGGGCTCCGCCGCCTGCCAGGCCCGGGCGTTTGTCAGGCGCGGGACAGGGCCGCTCTGCGGCGGTGCCTCGCCACCCGCTCGCGATTGCCGCAGACCTCGCTCGAACACCAGCGGCGCCGCCGCCCCCGCGAGGTGTCCAGATACACCCGCCGGCAGGTGTCGCCCTCGCACTGCCGCAGCCGTGCCCGCGCCGCCGGGTCGGTGAGCAGGTCCACCGCGTCCCTGGCCACGGCCGCCAGCAGCGCGTCGCACTCGGGCTCGGCGCTGAGTGCCCGTACGAGCGCGCCGTCCTCGTCCCGTACGGCCCTGATCCCCGGCGGCGCCCCGGCGGCCAGCGCGTTGACCCGGTCCAGGGCGCGTGACGCGTCCCGGCCGTCGATCTGGGCCCGTACCAACTGGCCCACACCGTCCCGTAGTTCGGCGAACGACCGTACCCAGCCCGCGTCCACGCCGCGCAGCGGGGTCCCCTCCGGCACCAGGCCCGCGCCGACCAGCCAGTGGCGGAGCGTCACGGCGCCGTCGAGTTGTTCGCACCCTCTGGAGGTCGGCTCCGCCGTGGCCACCAGATCCAGGCAGACACGCCCGGAGTCGAACCGCCACTCGTACGAGCCCATGCCCGCCGTCATGTGCCTGTCACCGCCTCGGGTTCACCGGCTGGGTGCTTCTTGCGTGCTTCTCTCAGGGGGTCTCCCTCTCAGAGTGCCTGCCCCCGGACGCGCCCGTAACCCCTGTCACGGCCTCTGTGACGGCGCCTGTCACATGACTACGGGAGTGACGCCCGGCGGGCTGTTGTGCAGGATGCGCTGGAAGAGGTGGTGGTCCCGCCATTCGCCGTCGATGTGCAGATAGCGCGGCGCGGTCCCGATCAGCTCGAACCCGCATTTGCGCAGCACCCGTTGCGAGGCGGCGTTGGCGAGCATGGTGCCCGCCTCTATGCGGTGCAGGCCCAGTTCGTCGCGGGCCGCGCGGCAGACCTCCTGTACGGCGCGGGTGGCCAGGCCGCGCCCGGTGTACTCGGCGTCGATCCAGTAGCCGAGGACGGCGCTGCGGAAGGCGCCGAGGGAGACGCTCGACAGATTCGCCTCGCCGACGATCCGGGTGCCGTCGGCGGCGAACCAGCGCCGTACGGACGGATCGGCGAGCCAGCGGGCCTGGGTCTGCGGGGTGAAGAACTCGTCGGGGCGGTACGGCTCCCAGGGACGCATGTGGTCGCGGTTGCGGACCAGTGCCTCGGCGACGTTCGTGGCGTCGTCCGGGGTCGCGGGCCTGATGCGGAGGGAGGAGCCGGAGGAGTCGTTGGTCATTCCTCGTACGGTACCGACGGGGCCGGGAAGCACCAGAGGGCCTCAAGGGGACCGGGAAGCGTGCGGGTGCGCCGGAGGATGCGCGAGCACCCCCGCGTACGCGGGCTCGTACGCGCCCGTGCGTGCCCGCATGCCTGCGTATGTCTGTGCGCCCTCGTACCTCCCGTGCGCCGTACAACCGTACGTCCCGTATGCCACACCTCCCCATATGCCCCTATACGTCCTCATACGTCGCCGTCCTCCTTACGCGTCCGCGTACTTGGAGTCCGCCGCCGGGTCCAGCGCCAGCCGGTAGCCGCGCTTGACCACGGTGTGGATCAGCCTGGGCGCGCCCAGCGCGGTCCGCAGCCGGGCCATCGCGGTCTCCACGGCGTGCTCGTCGCGGCCCGAGCCCGGCAGCGCGCGCAGCAGCTCCGCCCGCGAGACCACCCATCCCGGCCTGCGGGCCAGCGTGTGCAGCAGCGCCATCCCCGCGGGCGGCACCGGCCGCAGCTCGCCGTCGACCAGCACCGCGTGGCCGCGGATCTCGACACGGTGGCCGGCGACGGGCAGCGCCCGGGCCCGGCCCGGCAGTTCCGTGCAGAGCACCTGGACGAGCGGCCCGAGCCGGTAGCGATCCGGCTGGACCGTGTCGATCCCGCGCGCCTGGAGCGGCAGCGCGGTGACGGGCCCGACGCAGGCCGCCAGCACATCGTGACGCAGGGCGTCGAGCAGCGCGGGCAGCCGGCCGCGTTCCCCGGCGCGCGCGAGCAGGGAGGCGGCGGCCGGCGCGCTGGTGAAGGTGATGGCGTCGACGGCGCGCGCGACGACCGCGTCGATGAGCCGGTCCACCGGCGCGAGGTCCTCCGGGGGCATCCAGCGGTAGACCGGTACGACGACGACCTCGGCGCCCCCGGCCCGCAGCGACTCCACGAATCCGGGCAGGGGCTCGCCGTGCAGTTGCAGCGCGACGCGGCGGCCCTCGACGCCCTCGCCGAGAAGGCGGTCGAGCACCTCGGCCATCGACTCGGAGCCGGGCGACCAGGCCTCGACGAGCCCGACGGCGCGGATGGCGCCCTTCACCTTGGGGCCGCGGGCGAGGAGTTCGACTCCGCGCAGACAGGCGAGCAGTTCCTCGCCGTGGCCCCAGCCGTCGGCGGCCGCGATCCAGCCGCGGAACCCGATGGCCGTGGTCGCCACCACCACATCGGGCACGGTGTCGATCAATTCCTTGGTGGCGGTGAGGAGTTCGGTGTCGTCGGCGAGCGGCACGATCCGCAGCGCGGGGGCGTGCACGACGGAGCCGCCGCGCCGCTGGAGCAGCGCGCCCAGCTCATCGGCGCGCCGGGCGGCCGTGACCCCGATGGTGAAGCCCGCGAGGGGGCCGTGCCGCTCGCTGTCCATCGCTCTCCTCTGCCTCTCCTCGCGTCGCGGTGCCGTGGTCGTACGTCCCGCACGCGCGTTCCGTGCGTCCGTCCCGCACGGCACACATCCCGTACGCCGCGTACGTCGTCCCGTACGTCCGTCGTCCCGTACGTCGTCGCTGGAGCTACCGAGCCTGCCAACGCTGCGTGACAGGCCCGGATCGCAGGCATTTCTCCCCTGTAACGACCATCCCGGGACGTACCTCTCACATCCGTGCGTAGCGGAGCCCGGCTTCCTTCTCCATGGGTTCCACGGGCTCCTTCTCCGCCGGTACGGCCGGGGCGCCCGCCCGGCGAAGGTATACCGCCCAGGTCAGGGCCGAGCAGGCCGCGTAGCAGACGAGGAACGCGACATAGGCCGAGGTCCCGGTGCCCGAGGTCTGGAACGACTGCCGGAACGCGAGGTTGATCACCAGCCCGCCGAGCGCCCCGACCGCGCCGATCAGCCCCATCGAAGCCCCGGACAGCCTGCGCCCGTACGCGGCGGCCGCCTCGCCCGTCATGCCCTTGGCCAGCGCCTTCGCACGGAAGATGCCGGGGATCATCGTGTACGTGGAGCCGTTGCCGACCCCGGTGAGCAGGAACAGCGCGCCGAATCCGGTGAGGAAGAGCGGCAGCGACTCGATCAGCGAGGCGAGGACGACGACTCCGGTCGCGAGGGCCATCGCCACGAAGTTGCAGAGGGTGACGCGGGCGCCCCCGTACCGGTCGGCGAGCGCGCCCCCGGCCGGCCGCGCCAGCGAACCGAGCAGCGGCCCCGCGAAGGTCAGCGAGGCGGCCTGGAGCGGGGTGCGTCCGAACTGGGTCTGGAGCACCAGCCCGAAGGCGAAGCTGTATCCGATGAACGACCCGAAGGTCCCCATGTACAGCGCGGACATGATCCAGGTGTGCCGGTCCCGCACGGCTTCCCGCGCCGCGCCGGTGTCATTGCGCACGGGCGCCAGATTGTGCATGAACAGCGCGGCGCAGAGCGCGGCGGCCAGGATCAGCGGGATGTAGATGCCGAGCAGGATCCGCGGCCGGTCCGCGCCCGCCGCCGCGATCACCAGCAGCCCGGCGACCTGCACGACCGGCACCCCGATGTTCCCGCCCCCGGCGTTGAGGCCGAGCGCCCAGCCCTTGCGGCGCAGCGGGAAGAAGGAGTTGATGTTCGTCATCGAGGAGGCGAAGTTCCCGCCGCCGACCCCGGTGAGCGCCGACACGGCCAGGAACGTGGTGTACGAGCTCCCCGGCTCCATCACCGCGAACGCGGCCCCGGTCGGCAGGAGCAGGAGCAGCGCGCTGAAGACCGTCCAGTTCCGGCCGCCGAAACGGGCGACGGCGAAGGTGTACGGCACCCGTACGACCGAGCCGACCAGGGTGGCCACCGCGATCAGGGCGAACTTCCCGGCGGGATCGACCCCGTACTCCGGCCCCATGAACAGCACCATGACCGACCACAGGGTCCAGACCGAGAACCCGATGTGCTCGCAGAACACCGAGCAGAGCAGATTGCGCCGCGCGATCCGCTCGCCCGTGGCGGCCCAGAAGACCTCGTCCTCCGGATCCCACCGCTCGATCCAGCGGCGTCCCTTGCGTACGGCGGTGGTGGTGGTCGGGGCAGTCATCACGCCTCCACGAACGGGGATCCGATTGAATGCCCCAGACCGTACGGACGCCGCGTTTCACCCCCGTACCCCAAGGTGACCACCGCGCAACCTTGCCCTCACCCACCGCAACACCCACCTGTGAGCGCCCTTGGCTGTTCCACTGGCCGGTCCCGGTCCGCTGCCCGGCTGACCTTCGGGTCGGCTGAACCGCCGAGCAGGTCGGCTGGACCGCCGGGCCGGGCCGTGTCCGTCCCTCACGCCTTCCGTGTGCCGTTCGGCCACAGGCGTGGCCTGCGCTTTGCCGCCACGTCCTCCACCCAGCCGATCGCGAGGATCAGCAGGCCGAGCAGCGGCCAGACCAGGACCAGGCTCAACGCCTCGTACGACGCGTCCAGTTGGGTGGAGTACGCGTCGATGCCCGGGATCAGCCAGAGCTGGTCGATGATCGGGAACGTCGCCAGGATGATCAGGTTGTGCCAGAGATAGATCGTCACCGCGCGGTTATTGGCAAGGGTGATCGTCGAGTCGAACTGGGCCAGCTTCCCTGGGAGCGTGCGCCACGACGGCGCGTACTGGAGCAGGATCGCGCAGAAACCCAGCGACCACGTCGCCTGGGCGAGCGGGATCTCGTCCAGGTTCCAGCCCTCCTCGGTGAGATGCCCCGAGGCCCACCACAGCGCGAAGGCCATGGTGAAGGCGGCCAGCGAGATCGTGATGTAACGGGGCACCTTGCGGAACATTCCGTCGTTGTGGGCGAAGCCGAGCACCCAGCACGCGCCGTACACCGCGAAGTCGGTGAGCGCCTCCCCGGTCTCGCCCGGGATCTCCACCAGCCCGGTGCCGAGGACGGCGGTGAGGGCGACCGGAAAGACCAGTGTCACCCACGGCATCCGGCGGAACGCCCACAGCAGCAGCGGCGAGGCGATGACGAACCAGAGGTAGGCCCGCACGTACCAGAGCGGCCCCGCCGCCTGCTCCGCCCAGGTCTCCTCCACCAGCCCGCTCGGGGAGCCGCTCTCGTACGGGTACGGAGGCGCCCCGAACGGCACGATGTAGTTGGCCAGCCGCAGGAACCACCAGAGCCCCTCCTCCCGGTCCGCCCGCCACCCCAGGACGAACATCAGGGGCACGACGACCAGCGCGAACGCCCACATCGGCGGCACCAGCCGCCTCAGCCGGCCGCGGATGACGCTCCACGGCGGCCGCTTGGACAGGGACCGGGCCATCAGCGATCCGGCCAGCGCGAACATCACGCCCATGGAGGGGAAGAGGATCGTCAGCCAGGCCCAGCCGAAGATATGGAAGACGACGACCCTGACCAGCGCGACCGCCCGCAGCAGATCGAGATAGCGGTCGCGCCCGCCGGAGGAGGCGGTCACGCCGTCCCCCGAAGACGTCGCCTTGTGCTTGGGCCGCGCCCCCGTACCCACGGCCCCCGCACCCGCGGAAGCAGACTGAACAGGCCGCACAGGTTGAGCTGTCACGCCACTGGCCTCCGATCGGCCTCGCGCCCGCGCGGACTCGGAATCGAGCCCGGCGCCTCCACCACTCCGGTACGGCGCAGCTTCTGCCACCGCAGCCGGCCACCGGTGAGCGCGGTGATCCAGGACTGGAGCAGCACCACGTACATGAGCTGCCGGTAGAGGATCTGCTGGAGGGGCAGCGAGATCAGATGGGTCATGCGCTCCCCGTCGAGTCGGAAGGCGTACGCGGCGCACACCGCCTGGATCAGCAGGACCCCGAGCCAGGCCACCACGGTCTTCTCGGTGGGGCCGAAGACCAGGCCGTACAGCAGGAACACATCGATCAGCGGGGCCAGCAGCGGCGCCAGCACCATGAAGAGCGAGACCAGCGGCAGCCCGACCCGCCCGAACCGGCCGGAAGGACCGCGCTCGATCAGCGCCCGCCGGTGCTTCCAGATCGCCTGCATCGTGCCGTAACTCCAGCGGTACCGCTGCGACCAGAGCTGCTGCACCGATTCCGGCGCCTCGGTCCACGCCCGCGCGCGCTCCGCGTACACGACCCGCCAGCCGTCCCGGTGCATGGCCATGGTGATGTCGGTGTCCTCGGCGAGCGTGTCCTCGCTCATCCCGCCGACGCGCTCCAGCGCCTCGCGCCGGAAGGCCCCGACCGCGCCGGGGATGGTGGGCATGCAGCGGAGCATGTCGTACATCCGGCGGTCCAGGTTGAAGCCCATCACGTACTCGATGTGCTGCCAGGCGCCGATGAGACTGTCGCGGTTGCCGACCTTGGCGTTGCCCGCGACCGCGCCGACGCGCGGATCGCCGAAGGGCTGCACCAGTTCGCGGACCGTGGACGGCTCGAAGACCGTGTCGCCGTCCATCATCACGATCAGATCGTGGCGGGCGTGCGCGATGCCGTTGTTGAGGGCGGCCGGCTTGCCGGAGTTGGGCTGGCGCACGACATGGACGTTCGGCAGCCAGAGCGCCTCGACGATGTCGGCGGTCCCGTCCGTCGAGCCGTCGTCGATGACGATGACCTCGATGGGATGGTCGCTCTCGCTCAGCGAACGCACCGTATTGGCTATGCACTCGCGTTCGTTGTACGCGGGTACGAGCACGGTCACCGGTTCGGTGACGGGCTCGCCCCAGGTGAAGCCGCGCCGCCGCACCCTGCGCGTATGCGCGAAGGACAGCACCAGCATCAGCCCGAACCGCGCGATGACCAGCGCGCCGATCACGGAGAGCCCGGCCACCAGGACACCGGTGATGTTCTCCGAGAGTGCGACGGCGCCGACCCAGGCCTTGCCCTTCCAGAGGGCCGCGCCGGTGACCGGGGTATGGGCGCTGGGGGCGCCGAGGGCCTCGGTGACGGTGGTGAACTCGTACCCCTTCGCCTGCATCTCCGGCAGGAAGTGCCCCAGCGCGGCGACGGTCTGCGAACGGTCGCCGCCGGAGTCGTGCATCAGCACGATCGCGCCCTTGCCGTCCTTCGGGGTGGCGTTGCGGCTGATCACCCTGGCGCCGGGGCGCTTCCAGTCCTCGCTGTCCGTGGTGTCGAGCACGGTGATGTAGCCGAGGCTGCCGATGTACTGCGCGACCGGCCAGGACTTGTTGTCCATGGCCGACGAGAACGAGGAGTACGGCGGACGGAAGAGCGAGGTACGGATGTCGGCCGCGCCCGCGAGCGCGAGCTGGTTCTGCGAAAGCTCCCAGTCGATACGGGACTTGGACTGGAAGGAGAGATCGGGGTGGTTGAAGGTGTGCAGACCGACCTCGTGGCCCTCGTCCACCATCCGTTTGACCAGCGCCGGATAGCGCGAGGCCATGGTTCCGGTGACGAAGAACACGCCGTGGGCGTCGTACTCCTTCAGACGGTCGAGGACCTTGGGGGTCCACACCGGGTCGGGGCCGTCGTCGAAGGTGAGGACGAGCTTGTGGTCCGGGATGTTCAGCGCGCGGGCGGGAGTGGCGCCGCGCGCGTCGATGACCGGGCCGCCCTTGAGGATGCGCTTGGGCACCTGGTCCGCGTCGACGGATTCGCGGACGCGGTGGTCGGCGAGGATCTCGCTGTGTACGTAGCCGCGCAGCATCAGCATCGCGAAGAGCGCGACGAGGACGAGCGAGGGCAGCAGATAGCGCATGGGCAGTCTGCGCCGCTTGGCCCGGGCGTCTTTGGCCTTCCTGGCCTGCTTGGTACGGCGAGCGCTGTGCGGGGGCTCGATGCCGCCGGTACGGCGGTGTCCGCCGGCGCCGGCACGGCGCGGTTCACCGGTGCCGGTACGGCTGGGCTCGTCGTGAGCGGTGTGCCGGGGCTGTCTGCCGGAGGAAGTCATCTAGAACGCGCCTTCCGCGGCCATGGGCCGGCTTCCCTCGGGCTGCCCGCCGTCCGCCGGCGGTGGGTCGACGGGCGGTGGCGAGCCGGGGTCGGTGGCCGGCGGGCTCTCGTCGACGGGCGGTGTCTGGGACGGCGGCTCGACGCCGGTCCCGCCGGTGCCGGTGCCCGGATTGCCGCCGGTGCCGGGCGAGGTCGCGGGATCCGGCTCGGTGCCGTCGCCCGTACCGCCCGCGGGGTCGGCCGGCGGCTTCGCCGAAAGCGACATGGTCGGCACCGGTTCGCCCGAGGCGTCCGTGCTGGCGCTCCCCGAAGGGAGCGGTACGGTCCCGCCGTTCGAGCCGGTCGGCGAGGGGCTCGCACCGGGAGTGGCCGGCGATTCTCCGGCGGACGCGCTGACCGTCGGGGTCGGCTGTATCTCCACGGTTTCGGGCTTCCGGTTGTCGGCGAGCCCGGGTATCTGGAGCCAGGGCGCGGTGGAGTTGCCGCCGATCATGGAGACGACCAGGGTCATCGCGTAGAAGGCACAGCCTATGCCGACGATCCAGCCCGCCCGGCGGAAGGTTTTGCCGCGACGACCGGTCTCGTCCACGAACACCGGACGGTCGGATATCTCGGGACCCGCCCCGGGCACGGAACCCGCTTCGGGCACGGGACCCGGCTCCTGCGCGGGATGGCTGCCCGTGGGCAGTTCGGAGAGCTGACGCCCCACTCCGTCGAGTTCGACGGTCACATCACTCGGCTCATGCACATGCCCTGTCCGGGCATCTTCACGCCATTTGTCCACTACGGTACGCACATCCCCCACCACTGAAGGTATTCGGGCGTCCCACGCGGCTGGCCGGATATCAACCTGGCCGAGTCCCCACTCGAACCGAGTACCCCCCTACCACACCGCACCCGAGCCACGAATGTAGCGCACAGAGAAGGCACCGGAGTTCAGCTTCGGGGGTTGCCGTGCATCAGTCCGGTGACGGTGCCGGGCATCCAGCTCCCAGGGTCGAGATCCAGCCAGCCCCCCTCGCGTGCGAGCTCCCTCGCGGCGGCACGCAGCGCGTCGACCCCGGGGTGTTCGATCCCCTTGCGCCACACCATCGCGAGCGGCGCCACGGGCGGCGCCTGCGGCATGGATCCAGCCAGCGGCCGCAGTACCGCCCCCGGCATCGCGGGGAAGTCCACCACGGCGAGCACGGGCGTACGGTGCTTCGCCATCACCCGCCGGAACTCCTCGGCCCCCACGGCCATCGGCGCCGGCGGCGCGATCTCGATGTCCCGCCCCGCGAAGAGCTGCCGCGCCAAGTCGGTCCACTCCGCGGTCCCCGGATTCCCCGCCCCGGCGTACACGCTCTCCCCGGCGAGCGCGTCGAGCGTCACTTCGGCGCGGCCGGCCAGGGGATGGTCGTACGGCAGCAGCACGGCCAACGGCTCGTACCGTACGAGCTGGTGCTCCAGCCCGGACCGCAACACGGGTGCGAGCCCCCCGACGTGGCCGAACGACACATCGAGCCGCCCGCCGAGGATCTCCCCCGCGGCCCGGGTGAGCCCGCTCTCGAACCGGGCCATCAGCTCCACCCCGGGCGCCAACTCCCGCGCCCGCTCCAGCACGCGACCGGAGACCATGCCCGCGCTGTTGAGATCGACAAGCAACGGCCGCGCCTCACCGGCACGAGCGGCGAACAACTCGTCCTGCGCGTCCAGCACCCTCCGCGCATACGGCAGCAACCGCTCCCCGTCCCCCGTCAACACCACCTGCCGAGTGGTCCGTACGAACAGCTCGACCCCCAACTCCCGCTCCAGCCGCCGGACATCCCGGCTGAGCGCCTGCTGCGCGACATAGAGCCGGGCGGCGGCACGAGTGAAATGCAGCTCTTCAGCGGCGGCGACAAAAACGCGCAGGAGCCGCGGCTCGATGTCTCGGGGCACACCGGCATTCAACAGAGGCCGGGCGGCGATCCACAACACATATGCGTGAATGCCCACCGACCAGGTGTTGGACCCTTCAGCCCGGCTCCCCCCAAGCTGAACGCATGCCACCCACCCCGCAC
>NZ_LATD01000307.1 GCF_000981895.1 Streptomyces odonnellii
GGGGCGGGGTGGGGGACACAATGGCCGAGTGACCCGCGCATCCCTGGACAAGCAGCCGCACGAAGTCGCCTCCATGTTCGACGACGTGGCGGCCAACTACGACCTCACCAACGACGTGCTCTCGCTCGGCCAGGACCGAGTCTGGCGCAAGGCCGTCGCCAGGGCCGTCCACGCCCGCCCCGCCGAAAAGGTCCTCGACCTCGCCGCCGGCACCGCCACCTCCTCCCAGCCCTTCGCCGCCACCGGCGCGTATGTCGTCCCCTGTGACTTCTCCCAGGGCATGCTGCGCGAGGGCAAGCGGCGCCATCCCTGGATGCCGTTCACGGCGGGCGACGCGACCCGGCTGCCGTTCGCGGACGAGGTCTTCGACGCGGTGACGATCTCCTTCGGCCTGCGCAACGTCCAGGACACGGACCGCGCGCTGCGCGAGCTGTACCGCGTGACCAAGCCCGGCGGACGCATCGTGATCTGCGAGTTCTCGCACCCGACGTGGGCGCCGTTCAGGACCGTCTACACCGAGTACCTGATGCGCGCGCTCCCGCCGGCCGCGCGCGCCGTCTCCTCCAACCCCGACGCGTACGTCTATCTCGCCGAGTCCATCCGCGCCTGGCCGGACCAGCCCGCACTCGCGGCCCGGCTCCAGGCGGCGGGCTGGTCCAAGGTGGCGTGGCGGAATCTGACGGGCGGGATCGTGGCCCTGCACAGGGGCGTACGGCACTGATCCGCACCCGGCACCGATCCGGTCAGCACTGATCCGCACCCGGCGCCTGCGGCGACGCCCGCACCGCGGCCCCCGGCACCGCAGCCCCGGAGCCGGGAGGCCTACAGCTCCAATCGGAAGCAGTACGCCCGCTCTTCGACCCCCCGCGCCGTGAACGGGTACGTCTCCGCCAGCTCCATCCCCAGCCGCCGTGTCACCGCCACCGACCGTTCGTTGCGCGCGTTCACCATCGCCACGACCCGGCCGACACCCGCCGCCCGTACCCGTTCCAGCGTGGTCCGCGCGGCGGCCGTCGCGTAACCGCGGCCCCAGTGCGCCCGCCCCAGGCGCCAGCCGATCTCGATCTCGCCGACCGGCCCGAACGACTCGTGCGGCCAGGGCTGCGCGCCGGTGAAGCCGGTCACCTCGCCGTCCTCGCCCAGCATCGTCCAGAAGCAGAAGCCGAGTTGGGCGTCGTGCTTGCGCTGCCGGGCGGTCAGCTCCTCGTACACCGAGAGCTCCGCCGGCACCCCGCCGTGGAACTCCATCACCTCGGGGTCGTCGAAGACCCGGTGCCAGCTCAGGGCGTCCTCCTCGGTGGGGACCCGGAGCCGCACCACGGGGACGGGAAGCGGCGTGGTCATGTCGTTCACAGGGACAGCCCTTCGCTGGAGGCATCGCCGGACGCGTCGACGCATCACCGGAGGCATCGGTGGGGGTGTCGGTGCGCCCCCATAGACTGCACATGTCCCGTGCCGTCCGGTACGCAATTTCGAGTCTTCGGGAGAACCCGCCGTGACCGAGCCCCTCTCCGAGAACACCGCGGACGTGATCGTCGTCGGCGCCGGTCCCGCCGGTTCCACGACCGCGTACTACCTGGCCAAGGCAGGCCTGGACGTCCTGCTGCTGGAGAAGACGGCGTTCCCGCGTGAGAAGGTCTGCGGCGACGGGCTCACCCCGCGTGCCACCAAGCAGCTCGTGTCGATGGGCATCGACATCTCGGAAGAGGCGGGCTGGCTGCGCAACAAGGGGCTGCGGATCATCGGCGGCGGCGTGCGGCTCCAGCTCGACTGGCCGGATCTGGCCGCGTACCCGGACTACGGACTGGTCCGCAAGAGGGACGATTTCGACGAGCAGTTGGCCCGGCAGGCGCAGAAGGCCGGTGCGCGGCTGTACGAGCGGTGCAATGTCGGCGCCCCGATCACCGACGAGCGCACGGGCCGTATCACCGGTGTGCACGCCAAGCTGGGCGAGGAGAAAACGCCGGTCACCTTCCACGCGCCGCTCGTTGTCGCGGCGGACGGCAACTCCACGCGGCTGTCGCTCGCGATGGGCCTGCACCGGCGCGAGGACCGGCCGATGGGCGTGGCGGTCCGTACGTACTTCACCTCGCCCCGGCACGACGACGACTATCTGGAGTCCTGGCTGGAACTCTGGGACCGGCGCGGGCCGGGCCAGGACCGGCTGCTGCCGGGGTACGGCTGGATCTTCGGGATGGGCGACGGTACGTCCAATGTCGGCCTGGGCGTCCTCAACACCTCGGCCTCGTTCAAGGAGCTGGACTGGCGCGAGGTGCTGAAGGCGTGGTGCGCGTCGATGCCGGAGGACTGGGGGTACACCCCGGAGAACATGACGATGCCGATCCGCGGCGCCGCGCTGCCGATGGCATTCAACCGCCAGCCGCACTACACGCGCGGGCTGTTGCTGGTGGGGGACGCGGGCGGTCTGGTCAACCCGTTCAACGGTGAGGGCATCGCGTACGCCATGGAGTCGGGCCAGATCGCCGCGGACGTCATCGTCCAGGCGCATGCCCGCGCCACGCCCGCCCAGCGCGAGATGGCCCTGCACCACTATCCGAAGGTTCTCAAGGACACTTACGGCGGCTACTACACGCTGGGCCGGGCGTTCGTGAAGCTGATCGGCAACCCGAAGATCATGAAGCTGGCGACGCAGCGCGGGCTGACGCATCCGCTGCTGATGAAGTTCACGCTGAAGATGCTGGCGAACCTGACGGACCCGACGGGCGGGGACGCGATGGACCGGATCATCAACGGCCTGTCGAAGGTGGCCCCGAAGGCATGAGCCGGGGCGGGCAGCCGGGGCGGGGGAGCACCCGCCGCCGGACGGGGCCTACCCCTCGGTCCACTTCCGCAGCGCGGCCCGGTCCGCGAACGCGCCGACGTTCGTGTCGACCGGGCTGTCGGTGTACTGGTGGAACTTCCACTTCGCTTTGATCCGGGGCTCGCCGGGCGTCACATAGTCCGCGATCCACAGGGCGTCGCCGGCATTGCTGGTGGTGTCCCGGTGCAGCCAGAAGTACTGCCCGCAGTAGAGCCCCACCCGATGGGTCGCCCCGCGCAGCCGCTTCACCTCCGCGAGGAACGCGTCCTTCTCGGCACAGGACACCCCGGTGTCCTCCCAGTCCGCGAACAGCGGGTCCCTCTCGACGCTGGCGCACTCCTCCACGAAATACCGCGCCTGCGCCTTCATGTCCCCGGGCCGCAGAAAATGGTAGAACCCCACCACCAGCCCCGCTTTCCGCCCATGGGCGGCCTGCTGGACCATCCGCGGATTGATGTACGAGACCCCCTCGGTGGCTTTCACAAAGACGAACGAGAGGCCGCTCGTACTGTAGGTCGAACTTTGATGCGACGAAACGTCGATCCCATGGACGGTCATGTGCGCTGGCTCCTGTAGTGGGGGGCGGGCATTGCTGCGAAGCGCTCATGCCTGTCCTACCCAGGAGCGATTGCCGCCCATCACGGCGGGGTCGGCGGTGATATGTGCGAATGCGGAATCGGTGAACGACCGCGATATGAAGTTCGGTCGGTCACGGAGCCGGGCCGACGGCGAAGGCCCGCAACCCCCCGAGCGGGATGCGGGCCTTCGCCGTACGGTCGTGGCGCCCGTGCACGTACTCGTACGTGCACGCGTACCGGTCTGCCTGCCTCAGAGCACGCGCACCGCGCCGCTCGGCTCGTCCCAGTCCAGGGCGTGCTGGACCACGCCGGAGCTGGGGTTCTGCGCGCCGATGAACTCGCCGCCGCCCACATAGATCGCGGTGTGGTACGCGCTGCCCGCGCCGCCCCAGTAGAGGATGTCGCCGGGCTGGAGGTTGCTCAGCGAGACCTGGGTGCCGGCTGTCGACTGGTCCTGCGAGACCCGCGGGAGATCGATACCGATCTGCTTGTACGCGGCCTGCACCAGGCCGGAGCAGTCCCAGGTGTTGGGGCCCGTCGCGCCCATCACATACGCGTCGCCGAGCTGCGCCTGGACGAAGGCGATGACCGAAGCCGCGGAGCCCGTCGCCTTCGTGGCGGTCTTCGTGGCCGTACTCGCCGTGCTGGAGCCCGAGTCGCTGCTCGACGAGGCCGCGGCGAGCTTGGTGCGCTCGGCGGTACGGGACGCACGGGCGGCTGCGTCGGCCCTGGCCTTGGCGGCGGCCTCCGCGCGGGCGGCGGCCTCGGCGGCCTTCTTCTTCGCCGCTGCCTCCGCCTTGCGCTGCGCCTCGGCCCTGGCCGTCTTGGCGGTCTGCGCGGCCTTGGTGGCCGCGGCGTTCTCCTGGGCGGTCAACTCAAGGTTGAACGCGACCCTCTGGGTGGCGTCGGCGGACTGTGCGACGGCGCCTGCGAGCCCGGATGTGAGCGTGGGCATTTCGATGGTCTCGGTCACCGGCTCGGCCTGCGCCGGACCGGCGGCACCTGCCACCGCGATCGTGCTGAGGACGCCACCGGCGACTCCGGCACGGATCGAGACCTTGGAGGCTCCGCGGCGGGGTTTCCGGTGGCTGGGTATGTGAGCGGTGTGGGACATGAGTACACCGCTATCAGGAGTGACCTGGTTCCCGTCAAGCATCGTGTATTGCGCCACAGTTACGTTCGGAATCTGTGAATCCGCTTTCTTGGAACTTTTATTGACGCCGTAAAGGGCAAAACGGGCGCGAGTGATCATGGTGTTGATCGCGGTCTTTCGAGAAAAGGTCCGAATTGCCCGCTGCTTACCACCCCTTTACGTTCATGGCCAAGCCCGCTTCTCTTGGGGGTGGTGCGAAGTGGCACAGGTCACAGGATGGTCACTATCCACGGTCGGAACGATCATGGAGTCCGGCGGTCGGCCGTGCGTGTCCGGCGGTCGGCCCGTACGCGGGTGAGCCGGGGTGCTCGCGGGGCCGTCCCCGCTCGCTCGTGAACGCGCGCACGTGTCCACTTCGCTTTCCGGGGCTCCCTCGCGCGAGGGAATCCCCGCCCCATACCACTCCGGGGCATCTCATCGCCAATTTGCCTGTACGGTGCATCTCTTGGTAGTGGCGCACGCCTCCGACCAGCGCGAACGGGCGCGGATGTCACATCTCGTGAGGGCCCGGCCGCTTCGCGTACGAAGATCACCGCTCATCCGACTTCATGATCGTTCGTCAGGTGGTGGAGATCACAAAGGTGTTGCTGTACCCCGTGTCGCAGATCACAGACCCCCGGGCATAGGATGCGGGGCAGTCGGGCTTGTGAACTGCCTCACATGTACGCGATCTTCAATGATCGGGGGTGGGGCGGCGAGGTGAACGCCCGGTGCGGTCCATCGGTCAAGGACGACTGGAAGGAGCTGAGGAGCGTGAATTCCTACGCGCCGATCCTCGCGCTCGGCGCCCTCGGGGCTGGGTTTGCCATCTTCTCCGTGGTCATGGCCACGCTTATCGGCCCAAAGCGGTACAACCGGGCGAAACTTGAGGCGTACGAGTGCGGTATCGAGCCCACGCCCACACCGGCGGGCGGCGGCCGTTTCCCCATCAAGTACTACCTGACGGCGATGCTCTTCATCGTCTTCGACATCGAGATCGTCTTCCTTTACCCCTGGGCCGTCACCTTCGACGCGCTCGGGATTTTCGGGCTCGTGGAGATGCTGCTCTTCGTGCTCACCGTCTTCGTCGCCTACGCCTATGTATGGCGGCGCGGCGGCCTAGAATGGGACTAAAGGGGCCAAGGGGGCACCAATGGGACTCGAAGAGAAGCTGCCGAGCGGTTTTCTGCTCACCACTGTCGAGCAGGCGTCGGGCTGGGTGCGGAAGTCGTCCGTCTTCCCCGCCACCTTCGGCCTCGCCTGCTGTGCCATCGAGATGATGACGACCGGCGCCGGACGGTACGACCTGGCGCGGTTCGGCATGGAGGTCTTCCGCGGCTCCCCGCGGCAGGCCGACCTCATGATCGTGGCCGGACGGGTGAGTCAGAAGATGGCGCCGGTCCTGAGGCAGGTCTATGACCAGATGCCCAATCCCAAGTGGGTGATTTCCATGGGGGTTTGTGCGTCTTCGGGCGGGATGTTCAATAATTACGCGATTGTCCAGGGCGTTGATCACATCGTCCCTGTTGACATCTATTTGCCCGGCTGCCCGCCGCGCCCCGAGATGCTGATGGACGCCATCCTCAAGCTCCACCAGAAGATCCAGAGTTCCAAGCTCGGGGTCAACGCCGAGGAAGCGGCCCGTGAGGCGGAGGAAGCGGCGCTCAAGGCACTCCCGACGATCGAGATGAAGGGGCTGCTGCGGTGACCGACGAGCAGCGATCCGGAAATAACGTTCCGTCCCCCCGCGACGACACCGGTGAGGTCATCGGCGTACGGAAGGGCATGTTCGGCGCCAACAACGGCGGCGACACCTCCGGCTACGGCGGTCTCGTGAGGACCGTGACCATGCCGGGCGCCTCGGCCCGGCCGTACGGCGGCCCCGGCGGTGTCTTCGACGAGATCGCCGACGAACTCGAAGGCGCCCTGGAGGAGCAGGGGCTCGTCCCCGGGAACGCCATCGTGAAGACCGTCGTCGACCGCGGCGAGCTGACCTTCCACATCGCCCGGGAACACCTCGTACAAGTGGCGCGCACACTCCGTGACGACCCCGCGCTCCGCTTCGAGCTGTGCACCGGTGTCTCGGGCGTCCACTTCCCCGGTGACCAGGGCCGTGAGCTGCACGCCGTCTACCATCTGCGCTCGCTCACCCATGGCCGGCTGATCCGGCTGGAGGTCACCGCCCCGGACGCCGACCCGCATGTCCCGTCCCTGGTCGCGGTCTATCCGACCAACGACTGGCACGAGCGCGAGACGTACGACTTCTTCGGCCTGATCTTCGAGGGCCATCCCGCGCTGACCCGGATCATGATGCCGGACGACTGGCAGGGCTTCCCGCAGCGCAAGGACTACCCCCTCGGCGGTATCGCCGTCGAGTACAAGGGCGCCCAGATCCCGGCTCCGGACCAGCGGAGGTCGTACTCCTGATGTCTGCACCCCACGAAACCCCGCACGCCACCCCCAGGGCGACCACCGAGGGCACGGTCTACACCGTCACCGGCGGCGACTGGGACGAGGTCGTCCAGTCCGCCGCCAAGGCGGACGACGAGCGGATCGTAGTCAACATGGGTCCCCAGCACCCCTCCACCCACGGGGTGCTGCGGCTGATCCTGGAGATCGAGGGCGAGACCGTCACCGAGGCCCGCTGCGGCATCGGCTATCTGCACACCGGGATCGAGAAGAACCTCGAATTCCGCAACTGGACGCAGGGCACCACCTTCGTCACGCGCATGGACTACCTGACCTCGTTCTTCAACGAGACGGCGTACTGCCTGGGCGTGGAGAAGCTGCTCGGCATCGAGGACGACATCCCGGACCGCGCCACGCTGCTGCGGGTCCTGCTGATGGAGCTGAACCGGCTCTCCTCGCACCTGGTCTGTATCGCCACCGGCGGCATGGAGCTGGGCGCGACCACGATCATGATCTATGGCTTCCGTGATCGTGAACTGATTCTCGATGCCTACGAGCTGATCACCGGCCTGCGGATGAACCACGCGTTCATCCGGCCCGGCGGACTCGCCCAGGACCTGCCCCCGGGCGCCGTCGACCATCTCCGCGAGCTGGTGAAGACGCTCAGGAAGAACCTGCCGGAGTACGACAAGCTGGCCACCGGCAACCCGATCTTCAAGGCCCGTATGCAGGACGTCGGCTATCTCGACCTGGCCGGCTGCATGGCGCTGGGCGCCACCGGCCCGATCCTGCGCTCCGCCGGGCTCCCGCACGATCTGCGCAGGTCCGACCCGTACTGCGGTTACGAGACCTTCGAGTTCGACGTGCCGACCGCCGACTCCTGCGACTCGTACGGCCGTTTCCTCATCCGTCTCGAGGAGATGCGCCAGTCGCTCCGCATCGTCGAGCAGTGCCTGGACCGGCTGGAGCCGGGCCCGGTGATGGTCGCCGACAAGAAGATCGCCTGGCCGGCGCAGCTCGCCCTCGGCCCGGACGGCCTGGGCAACTCGCTCGACCACATCAAGAACATCATGGGCACGTCCATGGAGGCTCTGATCCATCACTTCAAGCTGGTGACGGAGGGCTTCCGGGTCCCGCCGGGACAGGCGTACGCGGCGGTCGAGTCGCCCAAGGGCGAGCTGGCCGCGCATGTCGTCTCCGACGGCGGCACGCGCCCCTACCGGGTCCACTTCCGCGACCCGTCCTTCACCAACCTTCAGGCCATGGCGGCCATGTGCGAGGGCGGCCAGGTCGCCGATGTCATCGTCGCCGTCGCGTCCATCGACCCCGTGATGGGAGGCGTCGACCGGTGACCGCCACACCGCCCAACTCCGGGGTCAGCCTGGGAATGCCCCAGCTCCCCGCCCCCGACTACCCGGCCGATGTACGGGCCAGGCTCGAAGCGGACGCCAAGGAGATCATCGCCCGCTACCCCGGCTCGCGCTCCGCGCTGCTCCCCCTGCTCCACCTCGTGCAGTCGGAGGAGGGCCATGTGTCCCGTACGGGCATGGCCTTCTGTGCCGAAGTGCTCGACCTGAACACCGCCGAGGTCACGGCCGTCGCCACCTTCTACTCCATGTACCGGCGCAAGCCGGGCGGCGACTACCAGGTCGGTGTCTGTACGAACACGCTCTGTGCGGTGATGGGCGGCGACGCCATCTTCGACGAGCTGAAGGAGCACCTCGGCGTCGGCAACAACGAGACGACCGAGGACGGCAAGGTCACTCTCGAACACATCGAGTGCAACGCGGCCTGCGACTTCGCGCCCGTGGTGATGGTGAACTGGGAGTTCTTCGACAACCAGACGCCCGAGAGCGCCAAGCGGCTCGTCGACGACCTCCGTGAGGGCCGTCCCGTGGCGCCCACCCGTGGCGCCCCCCTCTGCACGTACAAGGAGACCGCTCGCATCCTGGCCGGCTTCCCCGACGAGCGCCCCGGCGCCGTCGAGGCCACCGGCGGCGCCGGACCCGCGTCGCTGACCGGACTGCGGCTGGCCAAGGGCGAGCCGCCCCGGCCGCGCGTGGTCCGCCCCCGCGACTCGGAGGCCCCGCGCGACGAACCGCAGCCGGGCTCGCAGCACCTCAGCTCGCACGACGCACCGCAGCAGACGTCGGCCTCCGACCCCGCCCACCCGGCCGGCCCCGTCACAGAGGAGGGGGAGTGATGACCATGACAGCCGAGCTGGACGAGAACGGGACGAGTCCCGAGAAGCTCCTCGCCCCCGTTCTGTCCGCCTTCTGGGACCAGCCAGAATCCTGGACCCTGGCCACCTATGAGCGGCACGACGGATACGAGGGCCTGAAGAAGGCCCTCGCGATGGCGCCCGACGACCTCATCGCGTACGTCAAGGAATCCGGGCTGCGCGGACGCGGCGGCGCCGGCTTCCCCACCGGGATGAAATGGCAGTTCATTCCACAGGGCGACGGCAAACCGCACTATCTCGTCGTCAACGCGGACGAGTCGGAACCCGGCACCTGCAAGGACATCCCCCTTCTCTTCGCCAATCCGCACTCCCTCATCGAGGGAATCGTGATCGCCTGCTACGCGATCCGCTCGCAGCACGCCTTCATCTATCTGCGCGGCGAGGTCGTCCCCGTACTGCGCAGGGTGCACGAAGCGGTCCGCGAGGCCTATGCGGCGGGCTATCTCGGCAAGAACATCCTGGGCAGCGGACTCGATCTCGATGTCACCGTGCACGCGGGCGCGGGCGCGTACATCTGCGGCGAGGAGACCGCGCTGCTGGACTCCCTGGAGGGCCGTCGCGGACAGCCCCGGCTGCGTCCCCCCTTCCCGGCGGTCGCGGGTCTGTACGCCTGCCCCACTGTGGTGAACAACGTCGAGTCGATCGCGTCGGTTCCCGCCATCCTGCACCGCGGCAAGGACTGGTTCAGGTCCATGGGCAGCGAGAAGTCCCCCGGCTTCACGCTCTACTCGCTCAGCGGGCATGTCACCAACCCCGGCCAGTACGAAGGGCCCCTCGGCCTCACCCTGCGCCAGCTCCTCGACATGGGCGGCGGCATCCGCAAGGGCCACCGGCTCAAGTTCTGGACGCCGGGCGGCTCCTCGACCCCGATGTTCACCGACGAGCACCTCGATGTCCCGCTGGACTACGAGGGCGTGGGTGCCGCGGGCTCCATGCTCGGCACCAAGGCGCTCCAGTGCTTCGACGAGACCACCTGTGTCGTACGGGCCGTCACCCGCTGGACCGAGTTCTACGCGCACGAGTCGTGCGGCAAGTGCACGCCCTGCCGTGAAGGCACGTACTGGCTCGTCCAGTTGCTCCGCGACATCGAGGCGGGCAAGGGCCGGATGTCCGACCTCGACAAGCTCAACGACATCGCCGACAACATCAACGGCAAGTCGTTCTGCGCCCTCGGCGACGGCGCCGCCGCCCCGATCTTCTCCTCGCTGAAGTACTTCCGCGAGGAGTACGAGCAGCACATCACCGGCAAGGGCTGCCCCTTCGACCCGTCCAAGTCGACCGTCTGGGCGGACAACCACCTGGAGGTGAACGCATGACCGTCACCACGTCGGCCGCCCACTCCGGGAGCGGTGAGGCCCCGGTCCCGCCCGAGGACCTCGTCTCGCTGACGATCGACGGCATCGAGATCTCCGTCCCCAAGGGGACCCTGGTGATCCGCGCCGCCGAGCTGCTCGGCATCGAGATCCCGCGCTTCTGCGACCATCCGCTCCTCGACCCGGCCGGCGCCTGCCGGCAGTGCATCGTCGAGGTCGAGGGCCAGCGCAAGCCGATGGCCTCCTGCACCATCACCTGCACCGACGGCATGGTCGTCAAGTCGCAGTTGACCTCGCCGGTCGCCGAGAAGGCGCAGCGCGGGGTGATGGAGCTGCTGCTCATCAACCACCCGCTGGACTGCCCGGTCTGCGACAAGGGCGGCGAGTGCCCGCTCCAGAACCAGGCGATGCAGGTCGGCGACCCGGACACCCGCTTCGAGGGCAGGAAGCGTACCTTCGAGAAGCCCGTACCGATCTCCACCCAGGTGCTGCTCGACCGCGAGCGGTGCGTGCTCTGCGCGCGCTGCACCCGGTTCTCCAACCAGATCGCGGGCGACCCGATGATCGAGCTGCTGGAGCGCGGCGCCCTCCAGCAGGTGGGCACCGGCGAGGGCGACCCCTTCGAGTCGTACTTCTCCGGGAACACCATCCAGATCTGCCCGGTCGGCGCGCTGACCTCGGCGGCGTACCGCTTCCGCTCCCGCCCGTTCGACCTGGTGTCCTCGCCGGGTGTCTGCGAGCACTGCGCGGGCGGCTGCGCGACCCGTACCGACCACCGGCGCGGCAAGGTCATGCGGCGGATGGCGGCGGACGACCCCGAGGTCAACGAGGAGTGGATCTGCGACAAGGGGCGGTTCGGCTTCCGTTACGCGCAGAAGCCCGACCGGCTCACCACTCCGCTCGTACGGAACGAGGACGGTGTCCTGGAACCGGCGAGCTGGCCCGAGGCGCTGGAGGCCGCGGCCCGCGGTCTGGGCGCCGCCCGCGGCCGGGCGGGCGTGCTGGCGGGCGGCCGGCTCACCGTGGAGGACTCGTACGCGTACGCCAAGTTCGCCCGGATCGCCCTCGACACGAACGACATCGACTTCCGCGCGCGCGTGCACAGCGCCGAGGAGGCCGAGTTCCTCGCCGCGCATATCGCGGGACGGGGCCGTGACCTGGACGGTACGGGCCTGACCTACGGCACGCTGGAGCAGGCGCCGACGGTCCTGCTCGTGGGCTTCGAGTCCGAGGAGGAGGCGCCCGGCGTCTTCCTGCGGCTGCGCAAGGCACACCGCAAGCACGGCCAGCGCACCTTCTCGCTCGCCACCCATGTCACCCGCGGTCTGGAGAAGGCCGGGGGCACGCTGCTGCCGGCCGCGCCCGGCACCGAGACCGAGTGGCTGGACGCGCTCGCCTCGCAGACCGGTCTGGAGGGCGACGGGATCCGCGCCGCCGAGGCGCTGCGCGCGCCCGGCGCGGTGATCGTCGTCGGCGAGCGGCTCGCGGGCGTTCCCGGCGGGCTCACCGCCGCGGCGCGGGCCGCCACCGCGACCGGCGCCAAGCTGGCCTGGATCCCCCGGCGGGCGGGCGAGCGCGGCGCACTGGAGGCGGGCGCGCTCCCCGCGCTGCTGCCCGGCGGCCGCCCCGCCACCGACCCGCGGGCCCGTGAGGAGACCGCGGCGGTCTGGGGCGTACGCGAACTGCCGCACTCCTTCGGGCGCGACACCGGCCAGATCATCGAGGCCGCCGCCACCGGACAGCTCGGCGCCCTGGTCGTCGCGGGTGTCGAGGTCGCGGACCTGCCGGACCCGGCGGCGGCGCGCGCGGCGCTGGACGCGGTCGGCTTCCTCGTCTCGCTGGAGCTGCGGCCGACCGAGATCACCGAGCGGGCCGATGTGGTCTTCCCGGTCGCCGCGGTCGCGGAGAAGCCGGGGACCTTCCTCAACTGGGAGGGCAGGGCCCGGCCGTTCGAGGCCGCGCTCAAGCCCGAGCAGATGACCCGGCGGCTCGCGCCGAGCGACGCGCGGGTGCTGCACATGCTGGCGGACGCGCTGGACACGCATCTCGCGCTGCCCGACCTCAGGGCCGTACGAGCCGAGCTCGACCGGCTCGGCGGCTGGGACGGGGAGCGCGCCGCGGAACCGCTGGAGTCGTCCCGTCCGGTGCCGCGCCCCGGCGACGGCGAGGCCGTTCTCGCGGGCCACCGGCTGTTGCTCGACCAGGGCAGGCTCCAGGAGGGCGACGAGGCACTGGCGGGCACCCGCCACGCCGCGGTCGCCCGGCTCTCCGCCACGACGGCCGCCGAGACGGGCGTCAAGGACGGCGACGAACTGGCCGTCACAGGCCCCGCGGGCACGGTCACTCTGCCGCTGCTGGTGACGGAGATGCCCGACCGGGTCGTGTGGCTGCCGCTGAACTCCACGGGCGGCGGTGTTCTCGCGGACACCGGGTCACGCCCCGGCACGCTGGTCCGTATCGGCCCGGCCAACCCGGCACCGGAGGTGCGCGCATGACCGCCCTCGCCCATTTCGCGACGGCTCCCCAGACGGTCCTCGCCGCCGAGGACCTGTCGATGTTCGGCCGCGACCCCTGGTGGCTCGTGGCCATCAAGGCGGTCTTCTGCTTCGCGTTCCTGATGGTGACCGTGCTCTTCTCCATCGTGTGGGAGCGCAAGGTCGTCGCGTGGATGCAGCTCCGGATCGGCCCCAACCGGCACGGTCCCTGGGGCATGCTCCAGTCGCTCGCCGACGGCATCAAGCTGATGCTGAAGGAAGACGTCATCGTCAAGCGCGCGGACAAGGTCGTCTATGTCCTGGCGCCGATCGTCGCCGCGGTGCCGGCCTTCATGGCGATCGCCGTGATCCCGTTCGGCCCGTCCGGCAACGAGATCTCGATCTTCGGCCACCGCACCACGATGCAGCTCACCGACCTGCCGATCGCGATGCTCTACGTCCTCGCCGTCGCCTCGGTCGGGATCTACGGCATCGTCCTCGCCGGCTGGTCGTCCGGCTCGACGTATCCCCTGCTCGGCGGATTGCGCTCGTGCGCGCAGATGATCTCGTACGAGATCGCCATGGGCGCCGCGTTCGCCTCGGTCTTCCTCTACTCCGGCTCGATGTCGACGTCGGCGATCGTCGAGGCCCAGGCCGACCGCTGGTACATCATCCTGCTGCCGGTCTCCTTCATCATCTACATCGTCACCATGGTGGGCGAGACCAACCGCGCCCCCTTCGACATGCCGGAGTCCGAGGGCGACCTGGTCGGCGGCTTCAACACCGAGTACTCGTCGATCAAGTTCGCGATGTTCATGCTCGCCGAGTACGTCAACATGGTGACCGTCTCGGCCGTCGCGACCACCCTCTTCCTCGGCGGCTGGCGCGCCCCCTGGCCCATCTCCACCTTCTGGGAGGGCGCGAACCACGGCTGGTGGCCGATGCTCTGGTTCGTCGTCAAGGTCCAGCTCCTCCTCTTCTTCTTCATCTGGCTGCGCGGCACCCTGCCCCGGGTCCGCTACGACCAGCTCATGAAGCTCGGCTGGAAGGTCCTGATCCCGGTCTCGGTGGTCTGGCTGATGCTCGTCGCGACCGTACGGGCCCTGCGGAACGAGAACTACGACTTCCAGTCGATCGTGCTGTACGTCGGCGGGGCGGTCATCGCACTGCTGCTGCTCTCCTTCGTCGTGGACGTCTTCCGGGACAAGCAGGAGAAGGCCGCCGCGGCGAGGGAGCCCGAACCCCCCGCCTTCGACCCGATGGCGGGCGGATTCCCCGTACCACCGCTGCCAGGACAGACGCTCCCGCCCGTACCGCGCAGGCGGCCGCGGGGCGAGCGCGAACTCATTGTCAGTGGCGGGGGCAATACTGTGAGTGACGGTACCGAGAGTGACGGAAAGGAGGCTGACGGTGTCTGACTCTTCGCACGGGGACATCCCCCGTCCTCCCCGGAATCCGGTGGCCGGCTTCGGCGTGACCTTCAAGGCCATGTTCAAGAGGCGGCTGACGGAGCAGTATCCGGAACAGCAGAAGGTGACGGCTCCGCGCTTCCACGGCCGGCACCAGCTCAACCGGCATCCGGACGGCCTGGAGAAGTGCATCGGCTGCGAGCTGTGCGCCTGGGCCTGCCCGGCGGACGCCATCTATGTGGAGGGCGCGGACAACACCGAGGAGGAGCGCTACTCCCCGGGTGAGCGGTACGGCCGCGTGTACCAGATCAATTACGCGCGCTGCATCCTCTGCGGACTGTGCATCGAGGCCTGCCCGACCAGGGCGCTCACCATGACCAATGACTTCGAGCTGGCCGACAGCTCCCGCGAGAACCTGATCTATACGAAGGAGCAGCTCCTCGCGGGACTTGAGGAAGGAATGGTCGAGACTCCGCACTCGATCTTCCCCGGCACGGACGAACAGGACTACTACCGGGGGCTGGTCACCGAGGCCGCGCCCGGCACGGTCCGGCAGGTCGCGGTGAGCAAGGGCGAGCACCCGTCCGACGAGGAGGCGCGCGCATGAGCACGCTCGCAGCCTCCGCCGGCTCGCTGGCGTCCGTGACCTCCGCCGCTTCGGCCACCTCGACGGGCGAGGCCATCCAGTTCTGGATCCTCGGCACCGTCGCGGTGGTCGGCGCGCTCTGTACGATCCTGATGAAGAAAGCCGTGCACAGCGCGCTCAGTCTCGCCGGGACGATGATCGTCCTGGCGGTCTTCTATCTGGCCAACGGCGCCTACTTCCTGGGCGTCGTCCAGATCATCGTCTACACCGGCGCGATCATGATGCTGTTCCTCTTCGTGGTCATGCTGGTGGGTGTCACGGCAGCCGACTCCCTCAAGGAGACGCTCAAGGGGCAGCGCTGGCTGGCCGCCCTCTGCGGGGTCGGCTTCGGCGTCCTGCTGATCGCGGGGATCGGCAACGCCTCGCTGAACTCCTTCACCGGACTAGGCCAGGCCAACGCCGGCGGCAATGTCGAGGGACTGGCCGCCCTGCTCTTCACCAAGTACGTCTTCGCCTTCGAGATCACCGGCGCCCTGCTGATCACCGCGTCCGTCGGCGCGATGCTGCTCACGCACCGCGAGCGCACCGAACGGGCCATGACTCAGCGGGAGATGGCGGAGGAGCGGGTACGGAAGGGCACCCAGCTCCCGCCGCTGCCCGCGCCCGGTGTCTACGCCCGGCACAACGCGGTGGACATCGCCGGCCTGCTGCCCGACGGCACGGCCTCCGAGCTGACGGTCAACAAGACGCTGAAGGCCCGGGGCCAGATCCGCGATGTGTCGAACGAGGCGATCGCGGACCTCAAGGCCCTGGAGCGGCGGTCGGCGGAGCGGCTGGGCCGCGACGAGGAGGAGGTCAACTCATGAACCCCGTGTACTACCTCTATCTCGCGTCCCTGCTGTTCACCATCGGGGCCGCCGGTGTGCTGATCCGGCGGAACGCGATCGTGGTGTTCATGTGTGTCGAGCTGATGCTCAACGCCTGCAATCTCGCGTTCGTGACCTTCTCCCGGCTGCACGGCAATCTCGACGGGCAGATCATCGCCTTCTTCACCATGGTCGTCGCCGCCGCGGAGGTCGTGGTCGGGCTGGCGATCATCGTGTCCGTGTTCCGTTCCCGCCACTCGGCCTCGGTCGACGACGCCAGCCTGATGAAGCTCTGAGGGGTCGCTGAATCGTGGAGAACTTGATCGCGCTGCTCATCGCGGCGCCTCTACTGGGAGCAGCGGTCCTCCTCTGCGGGGGCCGCCGGCTCGACCGCGTGGGCCACTGGCTCGGCACACTGCTGGCGGCCGTGTCCTTCGTGGTCGGCGTGGTGCTGTTCAGCGACATGCTCGGCAAGAGCGGTGACGGACGGACACTGCACCAGCACCTCTTCAGCTGGATCCCCGTCGAGGGCTTCCAGGCGGACATCGCCTTCCAGCTCGACCAGTTGTCGATGACCTTCGTCCTGCTGATCACCGGTGTGGGCACACTGATCCACATCTACTCGATCGGGTACATGGAGCACGACGAGCGGCGCCGCCGCTTCTTCGGCTATCTGAACCTGTTCCTGGCGGCGATGCTGCTGCTGGTCCTCGCCGACAACTATCTGCTGCTGTACATGGGCTGGGAAGGCGTCGGTCTCGCCTCGTACCTGCTCATCGGGTTCTGGCAGCACAAGCCCAGCGCGGCCACCGCCGCCAAGAAGGCCTTCCTGGTCAACCGCGTCGGCGACATGGGTCTGTCGATCGCGATCATGCTGATGTTCACCACCTTCGGGACCTTCGCCTTCGGGCCGGTCCTGGGGTCCACGGGGGACGCCACCGAGGGCAAGCTGACCGCGATCGGTCTGATGCTGCTGCTCGCCGCGTGCGGCAAGTCGGCCCAGGTGCCGCTCCAGTCCTGGCTCGGCGACGCGATGGAGGGCCCGACCCCGGTCTCGGCCCTGATCCACGCGGCGACGATGGTGACCGCGGGCGTCTATCTGATCACCCGGTCCGGGGCGATCTTCAACGCCGCCCCGGACGCCCAGCTCGTGGTCGTGGTGGTCGGCGCGGTGACGCTCCTCTTCGGTGCGATCGTCGGTTGTGCCAAGGACGACATCAAGAAGGCCCTCGCCGGCTCGACGATGTCCCAGATCGGCTACATGATCCTGGCGGCGGGCCTCGGCCCGATCGGCTATGTCTTCGCGATCATGCACCTGGTGACGCACGGCTTCTTCAAGGCCGGGCTGTTCCTCGGGGCCGGTTCGGTCATGCACGGCATGAACGACGAGGTCGACATGCGCAAGTACGGCGGCCTGCGGAAGTACATGCCGGTCACCTTCGTGACCTTCGGCCTGGGCTATCTGGCGATCATCGGCTTCCCCGGTCTGTCCGGCTTCTTCTCCAAGGACAAGATCATCGAGGCGGCCTTCGCCAAGGGCGGTACGGAGGGCTGGATCCTCGGCGCCGTCACCCTGCTGGGCGCGGCGATCACCGCGTTCTACATGACCCGGGTGATGCTGCTGACCTTCTTCGGCGAGAAGCGCTGGCAGCCCGACGAGAAGGGGAACGCGCCGCATCCGCACGAGTCGCCCCGGTCCATGACCATCCCGATGATTCTGCTGGCCGTCGGTTCGGTCTTCGCGGGCGGGTTCTTCTCCATCGGCGACCGGTTCGTGCACTGGCTGGAGCCCGTCACCGGATACCACCACGGTGAGGCGCCGGTCAGCGCCGCCACCGTCACCGGCGCCACCATGGTCGTCCTGGTGCTCGGTGTCGCCCTGGCCTGGCTGATGTACGGACGCAAGCCGGTCCCGGTGACCGCCCCGCGCGGCTCGCTGCTCACCCGGGCCGCCCGCCGCGATCTGCTCCAGGACGACTTCAACCATGTGGTCCTGGTCCGCGGCGGCGAGCACCTCACCCGCTCCCTGGTCTATGTCGACCACACCCTGGTCGACGGGGTGGTCAATGGCACGGCGGCGTCGTTCGGCGGGCTCTCCGGCCGACTGCGCAAGCTGCAGAACGGCTACGCCCGCACCTATGCGGTCTCGATGTTCGGAGGTACGGCAGTGCTCATCGCCGCGACCCTGCTGATGAGGGCGGTGTAACCGGATATGTCGTTCCCCCTTCTGACGGCCACGGCGGTGCTGCCCGCGGTCGGCGCGATCGCCACGGCGGCCGTCCCGGCCGCCCGGCGCTCCGCCGCCAAGTGGCTGGCCCTGCTCTTCTCACTGGCCACCCTGGTGCTGGCCGCCGTGGTGGTGGTCCGCTTCGAGCCGGGCGGTGCCCGCTATCAGCTCACCGAGTCGCACGCCTGGATCTCCGACTTCGGGGTGCGGTACGAACTGGGCGTGGACGGCATCGGGGTGGCGCTCCTCGCGCTGACCGCGCTGCTGATCCCCTTTGTCATCCTGGCCGGCTGGCATGACGCCGACCCGCTGGAGGATGTGAACCCGAACCGGCGCTGGCGGCCGACCCAGGGCTTCTTCGCGCTGATCCTGATGGTCGAGGCGATGGTGATCCTCTCCTTCGAGGCCACCGACGTCTTCCTCTTCTACATCCTGTTCGAAGCCATGCTCATCCCGATGTACTTCCTCATCGGCGGCTTCGGTGACCGCGCGCACGCAGGCGGGGACGAGGCGGCGGCGACCCAGCGTTCGTACGCCGCGGTCAAGTTCCTCCTGTACAACCTGGTCGGCGGTCTGATCATGCTGGCCGCGGTCATCGGGCTGTATGTGGTCGCGGGGAGCTTCTCGCTCTCCGAGATCGCCGAGGCGCGGGCCAGCGGCTCCCTGTCGATGGCGACCAGCACCGAGCGGTGGCTCTTCCTCGGCTTCTTCTTCGCGTTCGCGGTGAAGGCCCCGCTGTGGCCGCTGCACACCTGGCTGCCCAACGCCATGGGCGAGTCCACCGCGCCCGTCGCCGTCCTGATCACCGCGGTGGTCGACAAGGTCGGCACGTTCGCGATGCTGCGCTTCTGCCTCCAGCTCTTCCCGGAGGCGTCGAAGTGGGCCACCCCGGTGATCCTGGTGCTCGCGCTGATCAGCATCGTGTACGGAGCACTGCTCGCGGTCGGCCAGCGCGACATGAAGCGGCTGATCGCCTATGCCTCGATCTCGCACTTCGGCTTCATCATCATGGGCATCTTCGCCATGACCAGCCAGGGCCAGTCGGGCGCCACGCTCTACATGGTCAACCACGGGATCTCCACGGCCGCGCTGATGCTGGTGGCCGGCTTCCTGATCACCCGGCGCGGCTCGCGGCTCATCGCGGACTACGGCGGGGTGCAGAAGGTCGCCCCGGTCCTCGCGGGCACCTTCCTGGTCGGCGGTCTCGCGACCCTCTCGCTGCCGGGGCTCTCCCCGTTCGTGAGTGAGTTCCTGGTCCTGGTCGGCACCTTCAGCAGGTATCCGGTGGTCGGCATCATCGCCACCATCGGCATCGTTCTCGCCGCGCTCTATGTCCTGGTGCTCTACCAGCGCACCATGACCGGACCGGTGAAGGCCGAGGTCAAGGGCATGCCCGATCTGAAGGTCCGGGAGCTGGTGGTGGTCGCCCCGCTGATCGCGCTGCTCCTGTTCCTGGGCGTCTATCCGAAGCCGCTCACCGAGATCGTCAACCCGGCGGTGGAGCACACGATGTCCGACGTACAGCAGACCGACCCCAAGCCCGAGGTGGAGGCCGCCCCGTGAGTGCGACAGTCGTCCACAGCCTGTGGACAACGACGGCGGCGGGCGGGATCGACAAGATCCCCTCCCCGACCATCGAATACGCGCAGCTCGCCCCCACCCTGATCGTGGCGGGCGCCGCGGTCCTGGGGATCCTGATCGAGGCCTTCATCCCTCGCAAGGGGCGCTACCACGCGCAGCTCTTCCTCTCCCTGGTCGCCCTGGCCGCCGCCTTCGCGTCGGTGGTCGCCCTGGCGGCCGGCGGATACGGCACGACCAAGAAGCACATCGCGGCCATGGGTGCCATCGCCATCGACGGCCCGTCGCTCTTCCTCCAGGGCACGATCCTGCTGGCCTCGGTCGTCGCCGTGTTCACCTTCGCCGAGCGCAGGCTCGACCCGGAGTCGCACGGCAACCGGGTCGACTCGTTCGCCGCGCAGGCCGCGGCCGTGCCCGGCAGCGACAGCGAGAAGGCCGCGGTCAGGGCCGGGTTCACCACCACCGAGGTGTTCCCGCTGGCCCTGTTCGCCGTCGCGGGCATGCTGGTCTTCCCGGCGGCCAACGATCTGCTGACGCTCTTCATCGCCCTGGAAGTCTTCTCGCTCCCGCTCTATCTCCTCTGCGCCCTCGCCCGCCGCAAGCGGCTGATGTCGCAGGAGGCCGCGGTGAAGTACTTCCTGCTGGGTGCCTTCTCGTCGGCCTTCCTGCTCTTCGGGATCGCCCTGCTGTACGGCTACGCGGGCTCCGTGTCGTACGCGCGGATCGCGGAGGTCGTCGACGGCACCGTCCAGAGCGTCAGCCCGGCGCTCGCCGACACCATGGGGAACGACGCGCTGCTGCTCATCGGCGGCGCGCTGATCCTGATGGGGCTGCTGTTCAAGGTCGGCGCGGTCCCCTTCCACATGTGGACGCCGGACGTCTACCAGGGCGCGCCCACCCCCGTCACCGGCTTCATGGCTGCGGCGACGAAGGTGGCGGCCTTCGGCGCGCTGCTGCGGCTGCTGTATGTGGTCCTGCCGGGGCTGCGCTGGGACTGGCGGCCGGTGATGTGGGCCGTGGTCATCGTCACCATGCTGGGTGGCGCGATCGTCGCGATCACCCAGACCGACATAAAGCGGCTCCTGGCGTACTCCTCCATCGCGCACGCCGGTTTCATCCTGGCCGGTGTGATCGCCGCGACCCCCGACGGCATCTCGTCCGTCCTCTTCTATCTGGCGGCGTACTCCTTCGTCACGATCGGCGCGTTCGCGGTCGTCACGCTGGTGCGCGACGCGGGCGGCGAGGCGACGCATCTGTCCAAGTGGGCCGGGCTCGGGCGGCGTTCACCGCTGGTGGCGGCGGTCTTCGCGGTCTTTCTGCTGGCCTTCGCCGGTATCCCGCTGACCTCGGGCTTCTCCGGGAAGTTCGCGGTGTTCAAGGCGGCGGCCGACGGCGGCGCGGGAGCGCTGGTGGTGGTCGGTGTCATCGCCTCGGCGATCGCGGCGTTCTTCTACATCCGGGTCATCGTGCTGATGTTCTTCAGCGAGCCGAAGCCCGAGGGCCCGACGGTCGCGGTGCCCTCGGCGCTGACGACCATGGCCATCGGGGTCGGGGTGGTGGTCACCCTGGTGCTGGGTGTGGCACCGCAGTACTTCCTGGATCTGGCGAGCCAGGCCGGGGGCTTTGTGCGCTGAGCCGCTCCGCCCCGGCCAGGGCGGCTCCGTACGGCTCCGTGTGCCTTCGTACGGACAGCAGGGCCCGGCACCTCACCGAGGTGCCGGGCCCTGTGCGTGTCTCAGCCGGAGACGACCCGGCCCGCCACCTCGCCCAGTCCGACCCGGGTGCCGTCGGGGCCCGGCGCCCAGGCGGTGAGCGTGACCTCGTCGCCGTCCTCCAGGAACGTCCGCTTGCCGTCGGGCAGTTCGAGCGGCTCGGTGCCGTTCCAGGTGAGTTCGAGCAGGGAGCCGCGCTGGTCGCGCTCGGGGCCGCTGACCGTACCGGACGCGAAGAGGTCGCCCGTACGGAGCGAGGCGCCGTTGACCGTCATATGGGCGAGCTGCTGGGCGGCCGTCCAGTACATCCCCGAGAACGGCGGCTCCGAGATCACCTGGCCGTTGAGGGACACCGTGATCCGCAGGTCGAAGCCGCCCGGCTCCTCGTCGTCCGCGTCGTCCAGATAGGGGAGCAGCGGTTCGGTACGGGCCGGGGGCGCCACCCGGGCCGCGTCCAGGGCCTCCAGGGGGGTCACCCAGGCCGATACGGAGGTGGCGAAGGACTTCCCGAGGAACGGGCCGAGCGGTACGTACTCCCACGCCTGGATGTCACGCGCCGACCAATCGTTGAGCAGGGAGAGCCCGAAGACATGGTCGCGGAAGGCCGCCGACCCGACCGCGGAACCCCGCGCCGAGGGCGCGCCGACGACGAAGGCGACCTCCGCCTCGATGTCGAGTTTCGTGGACGGCCCGAAGACGGGCACCGGGTCGGCCGGGCTCTTGCGCTGCCCCGACGGACGCACCACGTCCGTGCCGGAGACGACGACCGTGCCGGCCCGGCCGTGGTAACCGATCGGGAGGTGCTTCCAGTTGGGGGTCAGCGCCGCGCCGCCGGGCCGGAAGATCCGCCCCACATTGGCGGCGTGGTGCTCGCTCGCGTAGAAGTCGACATAGTCCGCGACCTCGTACGGCAGATGCAGGGTGACGGAGCCGAGCGGGTGGAGGAGGGGCTCTATGTCCGCGCGGTGCGCCGGGACGGTGACCCACGCGGTCAGCGCACGCCGTACATCGCGCCAGGCCGTGCGCCCGGCCGCCATCAGGGGGTTGAGGCCGGGCCGGTCGAGCAGCGCCGCGTACGGGGAGCCCAGGGCGTGCGCAGCGGCCCCCGCGTCGAGCACCTGATCGCCGATACGGACTCCCAGCCGGCGGCGGTCGGGCTCGTCGGCCGTGGAGAAGACTCCGTACGGCAGGTTGTGCGGGCCGAAGGGGTCGCCCTCGGCCGGTACGAGCGGGCTCTGCTCGGGCATCGGTGCTGCCTCGCTTTCCGGATCGGTGCAGGACACGTTACGTCGACGTTGCCCCGGCGCGGCAGTCGCGAAAAGCCCGCTTCGACCGGAAAGCGCCAGGTGGGCGCGGAGGTGCGCGGACCGTACCGGCGGTAGCCCGCCGGGCGCGGTCGGTGCGCGCCGGTGGCCGACGCGCGGGACGCGCCGGGCACTCGTCACCCGGGGTGCCCGGGCGGGGTGGCGGGGTGCGGTGCGGCCATGTGACGGGGTGCGGCGCGGCAGATCCGGCGACCGGCGGAGGCCGCTCCGTGTTCGCCTGGGCGTCGGCCGCCGTTCCGGACAAATCCGTTGCTCCAGGTCGTATGACTGATCCCGAACATACCGGCGGTGCCGGGAAGGCGCCCATGGCGATCGAAAGGCGACCCGATACGCTGACTTGAGTGATGACAGCGACACATCGACAATCCGTGTGATCGTCAGCAGACAGGAGTACCTCTCGTGACCGTCGTCGGGCCGTTCGGGCTGAGCGTGCGGGACCAGGCTCTTGAGGCCGATGTCCAGACCGGACTGGCGGCCGTCGAGGCGGGGCTGCTCGATGCCACCAAGAGCGAGGTGCTCTTCATCACGGAGGCCGCTCAGCATCTCGTACGGGCCGGGGGCAAGCGGTTCAGGCCGCTGCTGGTGATGCTCGCCGCGCAGTTCGGCGACCCGTACGCGCCCGGGGTCGTTCCCGCGGCCGTGGTCGTCGAGCTGACCCATCTCGCGACGCTGTACCACGACGACGTGATGGACGAGGGGACGGTCCGCCGCGGGGTGGACAGCGCGAACGCCCGCTGGGGCAATTCGGTCGCCGTCCTCACGGGTGACTTCCTCTTCGCCCGCGCCTCGCACATCCTGGCGGATCTGGGCCCCGAGGCCGTCCGTATCCAGGCGGAGGCGTTCGAGCGGCTGGTGACCGGCCAGATCCTGGAGACGGCCGGGCCACGCGACGGACGCGATCCGGTCGCGCACTACCTCGATGTGATCGGCGGCAAGACGGGCTCGCTGATCGCGGTCTCGGGCCGCTTCGGCGCGATGATGTCCGGCGCGGACGAGACCGTCGTCGACATCCTCACCCAGTACGGCGAGCGGCTCGGTGTCGCCTTCCAGCTCGCCGACGACGTCCTCGACGTCGCCAGCGACTCGCACGAGTCCGGCAAGACCCCGGGCACGGATCTGCGCGAGGGCATCCCGACCCTGCCGGTGCTGTTGCTGCGGGCTCAGGCCGAGGCCCACCGGCTCCCGGACGACCTGGCGCTGGTCGAGTTGCTGGACGGCGATCTGGCGGACGAGGCACGGCACGCGGAGGCGCTGCGGCGGCTGCGCGCGCATCCCGCGCTGGAGCAGGCGCGGCGCGAAACGGTGCGGTACGCGGAGGAGGCGCGGTCGACGCTGACGCCGCTGCCGGAGTGCTACGCGAAGGCGGCGCTGGTGGAGCTGTGCGACGCGGTGGTCCACCGGGCGGGCTGACGCCGACCGCGTCCGTTCGGCTGACGCCCTCCGGGCCTGTCCCCGAGCGGGCTGACGCCCCATCATCACTCAGGTGGTGGCGGTGACGGCGGCGCGTAACGGTGCTCCCACGGCGTCTTCGCGCCGGTTAACCGCCGTCCCCTACGGGCCCCGAGAGGCATCTCCTCGAAATGTCATCCCTGAGCAGTACCTGAAGTTGCTTCCGGGGGCTGACGTCTACAGGCGGCCGATTTGGTCAGATGGACAACACCACTCCTGACCAATTCGGGTGAGAATGGCGGCGCGGGGTGGACACGTGCAGAGGACGGAAGGCCGCCGACCACGGAGGTAGGGCACACATGGCACCGAACGACAGCGCACAGACCACCGAGGAGGACAGGGAGCCCGGTGCGGGCCGCCGCATCGCGGCGCGTTACGCGGTCCCTGTCGCGGTGGCGGGGGTGGCTGCGGCGACCATCGGGCTCGTCCCGGCACTGGCCGCGACCGGCGACCCCGAGCTGCCGAAGATCAGCGCACAGGAACTCATCGAGAAGATCGCCGCGTCCGACACCGAGCAGCTCTCCGGCTCGGTGAAGATCACCACGGATCTGGGCCTGCCTTCGCTGGGCGGCCTCGGTGGCGCGGCCGGCGGCGCGCTCGTGCCCAAGGGTGACGCGGGCGCGGGCGGTTCCACCGCCGACCCGAACGCCAAGCTGATGGAGCTGACCTCCGGTACGCACACGTTGCGGATCGCGGCGGACGGCCCCGACAAGCAGCGCGTTTCGGTCCTGGACGACGCTGCCGAGTACAGCCTGATCCGTAACGGCGACGAGGTCTGGGCGTACGACAGCGCCTCCAACGAGGCGTACCACGCGACTTCCCCCAAGGACGACGGGAAGGACGCGTGGAAGGACGCGGGCGCGGGCAAGGGGAAGCACCAGTGGGGCGAGAAGGGCGCGGGTGCCGAGGGCGCTCCCGCCACCCCGCAGGACTTCGCCGAGCAGGCGCTGAAGGCATCCGGCGACACCACCTCGGTGACCGTCGACGGTACGGCCCGGATCGCCGGTCGGGACGCCTACCAGCTCCTGATCAAGCCCAAGCAGAGCGGTTCGACGGTCGGCTCGATCAAGATCGCGGTCGACGCGGAGACCGGCACCCCGCTCAAGTTCACGCTCACGCCGAGCAGTGGCGGCAAGGCCGTGCTCGACATCGGCTTCACCACGGTCGAGTTCGCCAAGCCCGATGCCTCCACCTTCGACTTCACGCCTCCCAAGGGCGCGAAGGTGACACAGGGTGAGGAGCACGAGGCGCCGGAGATCCCCAAGGGCGATGTGGACACCTTCAAGGAGTCCGGCAGCCAGAAGGTCATCGGCAAGGGCTGGAACGCGGTCTACGAGCTGACGACTCCGGGCGGTACGGACGTACCTTCGGCGGCTGCGTCGTCGGCTGAGGCGGGCGATCTGCCGGCCGAGGCGCAGTCGTTCCTGGACGCGCTGGGCGACAAGGTCAGCGGCAAGTTCGGCTCGGGCACCGTCTACAAGACCCGCCTGGTCAACGCTCTGTTGACGGATGACGGCAAGGTCTACGTCGGTGCCGTGACGAAGGATGTGCTGGTCAAGGTGGCCAACGAGGCCAAGTGACGCGGTAGCGGACCGCCCCGTCGCGCACTGTGCGCGACGGGGCGGAACGCTGACCGGGGCCGGTCCGTTCTTGTCTCGAAAGGGCGCGCGAGGATTCGTCCGGCGAGATCGGCGAGATCGGCGAGGCCGACGAGCCGACGAGGTCGGCGGGCAGTGAGGCCGGCGCGCCCGCCGGAGAACGAGAGCGGGACAAGAACGGGAGCGGGAAGGGGGAGCGGAATGACAGCCGTCACCGGAGCGGTGCCCGGCGATCCGGGCACGCAGCCCGTGCCGCAGCCACCGCATGCGCCTCATGTGATCGAGACACATGGGCTCACCAAGCGCTTCCGCGGCGGTCAGCTCGCGGTCGACCGCCTCGATCTGACCGTACCCGCGGGCAGCGTCTTCGGTTTTCTCGGCCCCAATGGCTCGGGCAAGACCACCACCATCCGGATGCTGATGGGGCTGATCCAGCCGACCGCGGGCTCCGCGACACTCCTCGGCCGCCCGGTGCCACGCGCCGCCCGTGCCGTACTGCCGCAGGTGGGGGCGCTGATCGAGGGCCCCGCGCTGTACGGCTTCCTCACCGGCCGCGACAATCTCGTACGGTACGACTCCGCCGATCCGACCGCCGATCCCCGCACCCGCCTCACCCGGGTGGCCGAGGCCCTGGACCGGGTCGGGCTGACGGCGGCGGCCGGCAAGAAGGCCAAGGCGTACTCCCTCGGTATGAAGCAGCGGCTCGGGCTCGCCGCGGCCCTGCTGCAACCGCGCCGGCTGCTGGTGCTCGACGAGCCCACCAACGGGCTGGACCCGCAGGGCATGCGGGAGATCAGGACCCTGGTGCGAGAACTGGCCGCAGACGGTACGACCGTTTTTCTCTCGTCGCATCTCCTGGACGAGATCGAGCAGGTCTGCACGCATGCCGCGGTGATGGCCCAGGGGCGGCTGATCATCCAAGGCCCGGTCGCCGATCTGGCGGCGGGGACCCGGGGCAGGCTGGCCGTCACCACCCCCGACCCGGGCGAGGCCGCGCGGGTGCTGAAGGAGCGCGGGGTGACCGATGTGGTCATGACGGACGACCGGGTGACCGGGGAACTGCCCACGGCCGAGGGGGAGCCGCTGGATCCGGCGGACCTCAATGCCGCGCTGGTACGGGCCGGGGTGCGGGTGCGGGCCTTCGGTGTCGAGCGGGCCTCGCTGGAGGACGCCTTCGTGGCGCTGACCGGGGAGGGCTTCGATGTCGCAGGCTGAGGGCGGGACGGGGGTACTGGACGCGGCGGGTACGCGGGCGGAGGCACCGGCGGGCGGTGCGGGTGGCCGTGAGGCGCGGCTGTGGTGGACGCTGGGGCTGTTCCGTTCCGAGCTGACC